>JAYWHD010000109.1:0-21135 GCA_043777895.1 Betaproteobacteria bacterium
ATATAAAAATATAAAAATATAAAATAATGAATAAAAATAAAAGTAATGCAGGTAATCGCAATGTACGTGTCGCTGACCAAATTCAAAAAGATTTAGCCGAGTTGATTCGTACAGAAGTAAAAGATATACGTTTGCAAGGTGCGTGGGTTACAGTGACTGGTGTAGAAGTAACGCCTGACTATAGCCATGCTAAAGTGTTTTATTCTATGTTGATGGACACTATGCCAACTGAACCTGTGCAGGCAGGTTTAGAAGCGGCAGCAGGCTATCTACGCCGTGAGTTAGGCAAACGCTTAGTGTTACATACAACACCTGCATTGCATTTTATATATGATAATACGACTAAAAATGGTATTGCAATGACTGGTTTAATTCAAGAGGCATTGACTATTACAGCCAAAGATGATGATGCAGCTAAACTGCAAATAAATTCTTTATATCCAGTTGAATCTGTAGTAACTGCTGATTAATTGTGTGAATAACGGTGTAAATGTTGTGCAAAATATTACTACCAAAGTTAAAACAATATGGCAGCCCGTGAACGGCATTGTTTTATTGGATAAGGCACTCGCGAGTAGTAGTAACCAAGCTTTACAACAAGTACGTCGTGTTTTTAAAGCTGCCAAAGCTGGACATACAGGCACTTTAGACCCGTTAGCAACAGGTTTGCTTCCCTTGTGTTTAGGTGAAGCTAGTAAATTTGCACAAGGTTTATTAAACTCTGATAAAACGTATACTGCACGTTTATGTTTAGGTATCACGACGGCTACAGGTGATACAGAAGGGACTGTTTTAAGCCATCATCCTGTTAGTTTTACTATTAAGCGTCTAAATGCAGTGATTCAGCAATTCACAGGTTTACTTGAACAAGTACCGCCTATGTACAGTGCGCTTAAGCATCAGGGCAAGCCTTTATATGAGCTTGCACGGCAAGGTATTGAAATAGAGCGGAAACCACGAACAATTACTGTCTACGAATTAAACATTTTAAATGCTAGCTTTTTTGATGTTAATACGGATTTAAGCATTAATACTGAAGAAAATATAATCGGAGAGCCAGGACAAATATGGCTTGATATTTGTGCTAAAGTGAGTAAAGGTACTTATATTCGTACTTTAGGGCAAGACATTGGAACTGCTTTAGGGTGTGGTGCACATTTGACTGCGTTGCGTCGTACGGCTGTTGCTGGCTGGACTGTGTCAGACGCATATAGTTTAGAGACACTTCAAGCAATGAGTGATAGTAATTTAAAAAACTGCTTACTGCCTGTTGATGCGATGCTAGTGCATCATACAATTGAAATAATTAATGCGGCACAAGCCGAGTTATTTAGTAATGGTGGACGAATAAAATTATCAATGGATACTATAAATAATAATAGCATTAATACTAATAATACTAATAATATTGATAATATCTTAAGTCATATAAAAGCTGATGTTGATACAGTACGCGTTTATTACGGTGATAAATTCTTAGGCATTGCAGCCTTAAAACAAGGTGTCTTACACCCAATTCGTTTAATTGGGCGAGAGTAAAATAATCATAATCTAAGCTATGGAACACACTGTACATTTTTATACAACTCAGACTGGTATTAAACCAGTGTTTGAATCACCTAATACATTCAGTATGTGTAATATAGTGAATGAACCTTCATTATTTACTGTTGATGAGGTTGAGCAATTGTTTAATTTACCATTTAATGATTTAATGTTTCAGGCACAAATGGTTCACCGTGCTAATTTTGTAGTGAATCAGGTTGAATTTGCCAGCCTATTGTCAATTAAAACGGGGGGTTGCCCAGAAGATTGTAATTATTGTCCGCAAGCGGCACGGTTTAATACGGGTATAAACGCCAGTAAATTAATGGCTTTAAACGAAGTGATAGATGCAGCTAAGGCAGCACAATCTCAAGGTGCAACCCGTTTTTGTATGGGGGCAGCTTGGCGTTCACCCAAAGAACGTGACATTGAAAATGTTTCAGAAATGATTAGTGCTGTGAAAGCTTTGGGTTTAGAAACTTGTGCAACCCTAGGTATGTTAGATGACGGTCAAGCGGAAGCTTTAAAATCAGCAGGACTTGATTATTACAACCATAATTTAGATACCTCACCTGATTTTTATGGTGATATTATTACTACGCGTGACTATCAAGACCGTTTAGATACCTTAGGCCGTGTACGCAAAGCAGGGGTTTATGTCTGTAGCGGTGGTATTGTCGGTATGGGTGAGACACGCCGTCACCGTGCAGGTTTAATTGCACAGTTGGCTAACTTAACGCCGCAACCCGACTCTGTGCCGATTAATCATTTAGTTAAAGTAGCAGGAACGCCCTTAGCCGATAATACTGATTTAGTCGATTTAGATCCATTTGAGTTTGTAAGAACGGTTGCTGTTGCACGAATTACTATGCCGAAAGCAAGGGTTCGCTTGTCTGCTGGGCGACAAGCAATGGGTGATGGTATTCAAGCTTTGTGCTTTTTAGCAGGAGCAAACTCTATTTTTTACGGTGATAAGCTATTGACTACGGGTAATCCAGAAACGAATTTAGACCGCTTATTAATGCAGCGTTTAGATTTAAATGTTGCCGCAATACAGCTTAAGTAAATTTAAGCCAAACATTTATAATATATACAATATTACTAATATTTATAGTATCTACAATAATTTATAGTATCTACAATATTTAATTTATAGTTAATAAGGAACTTTTGTGAGTAAACAACTAAGAAACATTGCCATTATTGCCCACGTTGATCACGGTAAAACGACTTTAGTCGATCAATTATTGCGTCAAAGCGGTACATTCCGCGAAAATCAAGCCCTTACTGAACGTGTTATGGACAATAACGATCTTGAAAAAGAGCGTGGTATTACCATTACATCTAAAAACTGTGCTGTAACTTGGGGCGATTATCACATTAATATTGTTGATACACCTGGACACGCTGACTTTGGTGGTGAAGTTGAGCGTGTATTATCTATGGTTGATTGTGTCTTGCTATTGGTTGATGCCGTTGAAGGTCCTATGCCGCAAACTCGCTTTGTGACTAAAAAAGCCTTAGCTTTAGGCTTAAAACCAATTGTTGTGGTTAATAAAGTGGATCGCCCTGGTGCGCGTGCTGAATTTGCGGTGAATGCAACATTTGAATTGTTTGATAAACTAGGTGCAACTGATGACCAGTTGGATTTTCCAGTCATTTATGCCAGTGGTTTAAACGGTTATGCGGGTGATAATGCTGATGTCCGTAGCGGTAATATGGATTATTTATTTCAAACAGTCATTGACCATGTACCCGCACGTCCTGATACCTCGGCAGAACCCTTTCAACTACAAATTTGTTCATTAGATTACTCTAGCTACGTCGGACGTATTGGGGTAGGACGTATTTCACGTGGGACTGTAAAAACAGGGCAATCTGTAACGATGTTAAAAGGTGATGGCACACCAGGCGTTACTCGTAAAATCAATCAAATTTTGACATTTGAAGGACTTGAACGTGTTATTACGCAAGAAGCCCATGCGGGCGATATTGTACTAATTAACGGTATTGAAGACATTGGTATTGGTGTAACGCTGTGCGACCCAAATAAGCCAGAAGCTTTACCTATGATTGCTGTTGATGAACCGACGCTCGTGATGAATTTTATGGTGAATACGTCACCGCTTGCAGGCCGTGAAGGTAAGTTTATAACCAGTCGCCAAATTAAAGACCGCTTATATAAAGAATTAAATACTAATGTTGCCTTGCGGGTGTCTGAAACTGATGATGACACTGTGTTTGAAGTCGCGGGTAGAGGTGAATTACATTTGACTATTTTAGTTGAGAATATGCGTCGTGAAGGCTACGAGTTAGCTGTCAGTCGCCCAAAAGTAGTGTTTCGTGATAATAATGGTGTGCGTGAAGAACCCTTTGAAGCCTTATCTGTTGATGTAGAAGATGACAATCAAGGTGCAGTTATGCAGGCATTGGGTGAGCGAAAAGGTGATTTACAAAATATGGAATCTGATGGCCGTGGACGCACGCGTTTAGAGTACCGTATTCCTGCCCGTGGCTTAATTGGTTTTCAAACTGAATTTATGAGTATGACACGGGGTACTGGTTTGTTGTCGCATATTTTTGATGGCTATT
This sequence comes from Betaproteobacteria bacterium, assembly GCA_043777895.1. Classification (GTDB taxonomy): domain Bacteria; phylum Pseudomonadota; class Gammaproteobacteria; order Burkholderiales; family Burkholderiaceae_C; genus JBDLSY01. Next base: position 4,138 of record JAYWHD010000109.1, read on the forward strand.
CACCTGCTAAAGAAGGTTTAGTCGGTGAGCGTCGTAATGGCGTGTTAATTAGCCAAGATGATGGTGAAGCCGTTGCGTATGCTTTGTGGAAATTGCAAGACCGAGGCCGTATGTTTGTATCACCTGGTGAAGCTTTGTATGAAGGTATGGTGATTGGTATCCATAGCCGTGACAATGACTTAGTCGTTAATCCGATTAAAGGCAAGCAATTGACAAACGTGCGTGCTTCTGGTACTGACGAAGCAGTACGCTTAGTCCCGCCGATTGCGATTAATTTAGAATATGCCGTTGAGTTTATTTCTGATGACGAATTAGTAGAAGTCACACCTAAAAATATTCGAATTCGTAAGCGTTATTTGAAAGAAAACGAACGCAAAAAAGCCAGCCGCTAGGTACTGTTTTTTTTGTTGATTCTTTATCATTTAATTACAGGTCACAGATTATAAATATAGGTTATCGGTATGTATTCTTTAATAAAAAGATGCATACCGAACGCCTTAAAATACCTTATTTAAGTCGTTTTAACCGCCCATAATTTGCCACAACGGTATTCAAATTCCCAGCTATCGTGCTGGCAACGCACGTTGTTACCCGTTTTAGCATTGAGTTGTTGAATCATGGCATAAAGCCTTGCTTTACTGGCTGGTTTACACGTTAAATACGCTAACCAAGCGCGTAAAAAGCTTGCTTGTATGGCTAAATCGTGGCCTTGACTCACAGATATCCAGTCTATTCCTTGTTCTTGAGAAGGCGTAGATGTTTCTAAAAAATAGGCTTTTAAGCTATTAAGTGCCAATATATATTCAGTATTGGCATACTCTTGTGCTAGTTGTACAAACCGCAGCAGGCTTGACAAAGCGCGTGGTTCAACGTGTTCAAGTACTGGCCATACACTATGGCGTATGGCATTGCGGCGTAAGGATTCGTCAGTGTTAGATGGGTCTTCTATCCATTTTAAATGATGCTCTACCGCATAATTTAATATATCTTTGCGTGTCACTGATAGCCATGGACGCAGCCATAAAACACCATTAACGTGTCGCATTGCTGGCATACCGATACCGTTTAAGCCTGTACCACGGCACAAATTTAATAAAACAGTTTCAGCTTGGTCGTTTGCATGGTGTGCAAACAAGAGTGTTGCAATACCGTGTTGTTTACATAATTGTTCTAAAGCACGGTGACGGGCATTGCGGGCAGCATTTTCTAAATTAGGCATATTGCTAGACAAGCCTTGAACACGAATAGAATCAAAGTGTATATTTAGATGAATAGCTGAATCGCGTAGGGTATCGCCCCAACTGATTGAATCAGGGTGTATGCCATGGTCTATGTATAAAGCCCAAATGGGCATTGCCATTGATTCTTTTTCAGATTGATTATTCAGTGTAGGCTTAGTCAGTAAATAGTGTTTTATAGTTATGCAAACTGCATTTAATAAAGCAATAGAGTCCAAACCCCCAGAGCAAGCTATCGCTATAGGGGCTTGTAAGTCTTTTAAAAAAAGCAACGGCAATAGTAAAGGATTCAATATTAAGTAGTAGGTTAAATAATAAGTTAAATAAGTTAAATAAGTTAAATGTTAATACTTAAGTAATGTTAATACTTAAGTATTTTTTAGGTGCTTATTCTTTTTTCTAGAAAATAGAACTTAATAATAAGTAATAAGGGTCATATTAAATTTTGACTGTTATATTTTAGGTTACAAAAGTAAGCCAAAATTTAGAGTGTAAATATAGCCTACATGTTTTGATAAAAAGTACAATTTAAGCATTGTCTGTGATTAATCAAGCCTGTTTTTTACTAACTTGTGTCAATATATTGGTAAGAATACAAGGATATAATTGATTTTTAAAGCATCACAGGTAAAAAGCTTGTTTAATTGCCTATTTGTTCGTGCGTTTTACACCCTCTAATGTGCCACAGCTTAAACAATCTTTGTATAAGTAGGTTGGTTTTATTATTAAAATTAATTAGTGTTAAATTACTTGCATCAGTGCTACTTTAACATTAGCAATATTGTGTATATAAATACAGCTCATACATTGTGTATAAACCTGCTTTTACATACTATTAAGCAAATAGTATAAATATTAGACTTCTTTCAAAACTATTAAAAGCATATTTATTAAAAGTAACTTTATTAAGTTTAAAATCAAGCTTTAAAAATTAAAGTTTGAATCAAGATTTTCAGAATTTAAGAATTTTAAAGATTTTTAATCCTGTTTTATCCTTCAATCTTAAAAATCCTGATTCTAAGTATTATTTATAAAATAAACCGCTTTTAAAATCAAAGCTTTTTTCGTATAAATATAATTTTTGAAAAAGTCTATTTAATCTATTTAATCTATTTATTGTCTATTTATTTTTTTACGGGCGGTAAATCAGTGCAGTGCCCATCGGCTGCTTCAGCGGCTAAACCAATACTTTCACCCAAAGTCGGGTGTGGGTGAATAGTTTTGCCAATATCAACACTGGTTGCGTTCATTTCAATGGCTAAAGCGACTTCACCAATCATATCGCCTGCGTGTGTACCGACAATACCGCCGCCGATAATAAATCCTGTGTCTTTAGCAAATAAAAGTTTAGTAAAGCCTTCATCACGGCCATTGGCAATCGCTCTACCGCTGGCTGCCCAAGGAAATAAGCCTTTTTTGTAAGCAATGCCATTTGCTTTTAAACTGTCTTCAGTCTCACCTACCCATGCAACTTCAGGGTCGGTATAAGCAACATTTGGAATAACTTTAGCATCAAAATAAGTTTTATATCCCGCACATACTTCTGCCGCTACGTGACCTTCATGAACAGCTTTATGGGCTAACATTGGCTGCCCTACTAAATCACCAATCGCAAAAATATGCGGTACATTGGTACGCATTTGTTTGTCTACGGGAATAAATCCACGGTCTGTCACCACAACCCCCGCTTGCTCTGCACCCACTAAACCCCCGTTTGGTTTGCGTCCAACCGCTTGTAAAACCAAATCATAGCGTTGTGGTTCTTTAGGTGCATTTGTACCTTCAAATGTAACGTAAACGCCATCTTCTTTGGCTTCAATGCCTATAGTTTTAGTCTGTGTCATCACGTTATCAAAACGCGGGGCATTCATTTTTTGCCATACTTTAACCAAATCACGGTCAGCACCTTGCATTAAACCGTCCATCATTTCAACAACATCTAAGCGTGCGCCTAAAGTTGAATAGACTGTACCCATTTCTAAACCAATAATACCCCCACCAATAATTAACATTTTTTTAGGTAAAAAACGTAATTCTAATGCCCCTGTACTATCAACAATGCGTTCATCTTTAGGGGCAAATGGTAAATGTACAACACTTGAGCCTGCGGCAATAATTGCGTTTTTAAAACCAACTGTTTTAATACTGCCATCTTCAGCGGTTACCGTTAAAGCATGGCTACTAATAAATTGAGCGTTACCGTGCAGTACGTTCACTTTACGCATTTTTGCCATAGCTGATAAACCACCTGTCAATTTGTTAATGACTTTATTTTTATGCGACTTAAGCTTTGCCATATCAACGGTCATACCTTGGAACGTAATGCCTACTTCTGTGAAGTGCTTAATTTCGTCCATAACGGCAGCCACATGTAATAAAGCTTTAGACGGAATACAACCCACGTTTAAGCAAACGCCGCCCAATGTTGCATAACGTTCAACCATCACGACATTCAAGCCTAAATCAGCGGCACGAAACGCCGCACTGTAACCACCAGGCCCTGCCCCTAAAACCAATACATCACACTGTATATCCATACTGCCTGCAAAGCTTGATGCTTGGGAAGCAGGATTAATCACAGCTTCAGAAGAAGAGACTACAGCCATTATTGCTTTTTCTATTGATGCTGGTGTTAATATATTTGAACTGGACACTGTGCCTAAAACAGTACCCATTTTAACTTTATCGCCGATTTTTACAGTTAAATTTTCAACTATTCCTGCATCGCTGGCGGGTATTTCCATACTGGCTTTGTCGGATTCTACCGTGATTAAAGACTGGTCTTTGGTAATCGTATCACCCACTTTAACTAAAATTTCAATGACTTCAACTTCGGCAAAATCACCAATATCGGGGACGCGTAATTCAATGCTCATAATATTTCCTGTGTATTATTAATAGATATTTTTTAAAGCGATTATTTGGTTATTTTAACAGTGTGGACTACCCGAAAACCAGTCAAACACTGCCGCAGGTTTCCAAGGTTTATTAAATTTAATATCTGTAGAAAGAAATAATTTATATTCAAGTTCACCCCAGCCACCATCATTATTGACAATAAGGTCCGGTTGATTGTCGCCGTCTAAATCACCCACCCATAATAAATAGCTGGGTATATCAGCCATATCTTTTAATTCAAGCACAGGTTCTTCCATAAAGGTTAATTTCTTTTCAATATTATTAACTTTAACAAACCAATCTATATGGGCTATGTATTTTCCTTGTTTAGCTTTACCGATAACAGTGAGTTTATTTCCAGAGTCTAAAGAGATAGTTTGTTTGTATTTTTTCTTTATAGATTCCTCTGCTACAGATTCTTTTGTGGTATTCGTAGAATAATCATCAGGATTAAATCCTTTTTCACGCATGTGTAAAGCGTCTAAATTTGTGTACCAAGTTTTGATTGGGCGGTCTTTTTTTACACTCGGTAAATTACTTTTTATAAACAATACAGTGCCTTTGATAGGGCGATTAACCCAAGCAACCACCCCGTCGTCTGTGCCATCAGGGTAAGTGCTGTTAGCAGAATAACCTGCCCAAACCCTCTGTTTACCGGTAGACACTTGATTGGCTTTGATACTACAGCTAGTCTTGCTAGTACAGACTAAAGCTAAATATTGACCTGTACTTGCTAAGGCTTCTTTTTCATACATTACAGCTTTTTTATTCAGTTCAAGCGTTTCTTTTAAACTTAGTTCCTCACCAAAATTTTCAAGTGCATTTTGATAATTCGTTAAAGGTGCTTTCGTAAAGTAATCTAATTCTATTATTCGTTTAAATTGATTTTTAGGGGATTGTTTCTTAATTACATTAATATCTTTAGCATAAACAACAGAACTCATGCCAATGATGAGTACATTTAAAATAAATTTAGATAAATACTTGTGTTGTAAAAATAAATATAATTTTTTCATATATGATTATTGATTAATTGACTTAATATTTAAATGTGTTAATTAAAAACAAAAACAAGCCCGCAAATACAGCTTTAAATGCGGTGATTTACGGGCTTACTCAATCAATCAACCCTGTAATTTACAATAATATTTTCCGCATATCAGCTAAAGTTGCGGCTAAATCTGCCGTAAACCGTGCTGCCGCTGCACCATCAATTACGCGGTGGTCAAAGCTGACGGATAAAGGCAACATCAAGCGTGGTACAAAACTACTGCCGTCCCAAACAGGCTTCATTTCAGACTTACTTAAGCCCAAAATAGCCACTTCAGGGGCATTAATAATCGGGGTAAACGCAGTACCGCCAATACCGCCTAATGAACTAATTGTAAAACAAGCCCCTTGCATTTGTGCGGGCGATAATTTGCCATCACGGGCTAACTTAGCTAATTCGCCCATCTCTTTAGCAATTTGCCCAATACTTTTTTGATCGGCATCACGCAACACGGGTACGACTAAACCATTAGGCGTGTCGGCGGCAAAACCAATATGAAAATAATGTTTAAAGACTAAATTATCGCCACTGTCATCTAAACTAGCATTAAATGTTGGATGCTTTTTGAGTGCATAGACACAGGCTTTAATCACAAACGCTAACATAGTTAATTTGATGCCTTGCTTTTCTAAGGCGACATTACTGTCTTTGCGGAACTGTTCTAAATCAGTGATGTCTGCTTGGTCAAATTGAGTCACATGCGGAATCATTGCCCAGTTACGCGCTAAATTAGCCCCTGAAATTTTTTGAATGCGTGAGCGTGACTTGGTTTCAATCGCACCAAATTTAGCAAAATCAACTTTAGGCCAAGGCAATAAATTCAAACCACCACTATTATTTGATGGTGTATTGTTTACTGTGGTATTAGTATCAGCGGATGAAGCTATTAATATCCCTTTGACAAATGCTTGTACATCGGCCTGAGTGATGCGTCCATACTCTGCAGTTCCTTTGATTTGGTTTAAATTAGCCCCTAATTCACGGGCAAAAGCCCGAACACTGGGTGAAGCATGAGCTTTACTAATATCAATAGTCGCACTGGTTTCAACAGGTATTGATACAGGAGAGGGCGTAGCCACAACAATAGCCGCTGTAACAGTCGGTATAGCTACAGGCGTAGCAGCAACTATTGGCACAACGGTAGGCACAGTTGCCGAGCTAGTTTCTGCCAACTCTAGTACAACACTGCCTAATTTAACTTTATCGCCGACTTTAACAGTAATTTTTTGGACTATACCCGCGTGACTGCTTGGAATTTCCATACTGGCTTTGTCAGATTCAACGGTAATCATAGACTGTTCTTTGACAATCACATCACCTACTTTAACCATTAATTCAATGACTTCAACTTCATCTAAATCACCAATATCGGGAACTTTTACTTGAATGATACTCATAGTTTTTAGTTAATTGTTTAGTTGTTAATTATTTAATTACTTATTATTTAATTACTTATTACTTATTACTTATTACTTATTACTTAATTACTTAATTACTTATTATTTAATTACTTTAATTGCTTCAACAGTATATTTATCAATATTTAAGTAGGTTAAAATTTTAGTACTTTAATATTTAAGCATAAATCGGATTCACTTTTTCAGGATTAATGCCATATTTTATAATTGCTTGAGCAACTATTTCATGGTTTAACCGACCTTCATCAGCCAAAGCTTTTAAAGCAGCAATGACTACAAAATGACGGTTCACTTCAAAATGTTCACGCAATTTAACGCGGCTATCGCTACGACCAAACCCGTCTGTTCCTAAAACAGTATAGCTGCGTTGTTGCCCTTGGTTATCAGCAGGTATATACGGACGAATTTGTTCAGCAAACAACTTCATATAATCGGTACTGGCTACAATCGGCCCTGTACTACGATTTAGTTGCTCAGCAACAAAGGGGATTTGTTGTGTATGTGTTGGGTGTAGTAAATTATAGCGGGTACAATTTTGCCCATCACGAGCTAATAACGTAAAGCTTGGGCAACTCCAAATGTCAGCACTGATATGCCATTCACTTTCTAATAAAACAGCAGCAGCTTCAACTTCACGCAAAATAGTGCCACTGCCTAACAATTGTACGCGGTGTTGATGATTGCCACCATGACGCAACTCGTACATACCTTTTAGAATCTGTGCTTCCGTACCAGGAATTAATCCAGGTTGCGGATAGTTTTCATTCATAATGGTGACGTAGTAATACACATCTTCTTGTTCGGCTACCATACGGCGTAAACCATCTTGTAAAATCACCGCAATTTCGTGGGCATAGCTTGCATCGTAAGGCACACAATTTGGAATCGTTGCAGCCATAATATGGCTATGGCCATCTTCATGTTGTAAGCCTTCACCGTTTAAAGTGGTACGCCCAGCAGTCCCTGCCATTAAAAAGCCACGTGCACGCATATCGCCTGCTGCCCATGCTAAATCGCCAGTACGTTGCAAACCAAACATACTATAAAACGTATAAAACGGAATCGTAATACGGTCGTTGGTACTATAGCTGGTTGCAGCGGCAATCCAGCTGGCCATTGCACCCGCTTCATTAATACCTTCTTGTAAAATTTGCCCTTTTTTATCTTCGCGGTAGTACATCACTTGGTCTTTATCTACAGGTTCGTAGAGCTGCCCTTGATGGTTATAAATACCAATTTGACGGAACAAACCTTCCATTCCAAAAGTACGGGCTTCATCAACTAAAATCGGGACAAGACGAGGTCCTAACGCTTTATCACGCAGTAATTGCGTAATAAAGCGAACATACGCTTGAGTGGTACTAATCTCACGGCCTTCAACAGTGGGTTCTAAAATACTTTTAAACGTATCTAGTCCAGGTACTATAAAAGATTCGGTTGATTTTTCTAAACGCGTTGGCAAGTAGCCACCTAAAGCTTTGCGACGCTCGTGCAAGTATTTTATTTCTGGTGATTCATCACTAGGCTTAAAAAATGGAATATTCGGTAAATCAGCATCGCTAATAGGCACACCAAAACGGTCACGCATTTCGCGAACAGTTTCATCACTTAGTTTTTTCGTCTGATGGGCTGTATTGCGTCCTTCAGCCGATTTACCCATACCATAACCTTTAACTGTTTTGACTAGAATAACAGTCGGCTGTCCAACGTGTTGAGTCGCAGCACTGAAAGCGGCGTACACTTTATGTGGGTCATGGCCACCACGGGTTAAGTTCCAGATATCATCATCACTTAAATGCGTAACCATTGCCGCAGTTTCAGGGCGTTTGTTAAAAAAATTCTCTCGTATGTATGCCCCGTCATAAGCTTTATACGCTTGATATTCACCATCAACGGTGTCCATCATTAGTTTTTTAAGGTGTCCATCAGAATCTTTTTGTAATAAATCGTCCCAACCAGACCCCCAAACAACTTTAATGACATTCCAACCAGAGCCACGAAAGTTGCCTTCCATCTCTTGAATAATTTTTCCATTGCCACGTACAGGGCCATCAAGTCTTTGTAAATTGCAGTTAATCACAAAAATTAAATTGTCTAAACGTTCACGGCCTGCAACACCGATAGCACCTGTTGATTCAGGCTCGTCCATCTCACCATCACCACAAAAAGCCCATACTTTGCGGTTTGTTGTCACTGCAATATCACGCGCATGCAAATATTTTAAGTAGCGTGCTTGATAAATTGCCATTAAAGGCCCTAATCCCATTGATACTGTTGGGAATTGCCAGTAACTTGGCATTAATTTAGGGTGAGGATAGCTTGATAAACCTTTACCGTCTACTTCACGGCGAAAGTTAATTAATTGCTCATCAGTTAAACGGCCTTCAAGATAAGAACGGGCATAAATACCTGGGCTAGAATGGCCTTGAAGGTACAATAAATCACTGCCATCAGGGTGTTCGGAGCCTTTCCAAAAGTGATTAAATCCTGTGCTTAGCATATTGGCCAGCGATGCAAAGCTAGAAATATGCCCGCCTAAATCACCATCAGCTCGATTAGCCCGTACTACCATCGCCATTGCATTCCAACGCATCCAGCTTCGTAAGCGTTCTTCAAGGTCTTGGTTACCTGGCGATCGTTCGCCTAAGTGGGCAGGAATCGTATTAACATAAGGCGTATTCGCTGAAAACGGAACGTCTACTCCGTGCATACGCGCACTGTCAATCAATGCACTCAATAATTTATAAGCGTTACCCGTGCCTTCTTTGCTAATCAGTGCATCAAGTGCATCTAGCCATTCTTGAGTTTGTGTGGAGTTCAACGTTAAGTTGGCGGCCATAAAAAGTCCTTGTTATAGTCAGTAAAATGGTAAATACAATAAATACGATAAATATGATAAATATGATAATTAAATGTAAATAATATAAATTAAATATAAATTAAATATAAATTAAATATAGATTAAATATAGATTAAATACAGGGCTTAAAAAATAAAACTATTTAATTTTAAACCAGCATTATAAGATTGATAAAATAGATAAACAGTGTATAAGATAATTTTTAATTTTTAATTGCACTGTTAATGGCTTAATACTAAAAAATATCAAATAAATATCAAATAAATATCAAATAATTATCAAACAAACACGGATAAACTTTATGACTTGGGAAATAACTATCGGGCTTGAAACGCATGTTCAACTCAATACAAACACTAAAATTTTCTCTACTTCATCGACTATATTTGGTGCAATGCCTAATACCCAAGCCAACGAAGTAGATATGGCTTTACCAGGTACTTTGCCTGTCCTTAACCGTAGTGCAGTTGAAAAAGCAGTTATATTTGGTCTAGCAGTCGGCGGTACAATCGCCTCTAAGTCGCAATTTGAGCGTAAAAATTATTTTTATCCTGATTTGCCGAAAGCCTACCAAACAACACAGTTAGCCGTACCCATTGTGAGTGGCGGTAGTATTCATATCATCACTCATTTAGGTGAAAAAACAATCCAGCTTACCCGCGCACACTTAGAAGAAGATGCAGGTAAAAGTGTACATGACCAGTTTAGCGGGCAAAGCGGCATTGACTTAAACCGTGCAGGGATACCGCTTATTGAAGTGGTTACAGAACCTGTGATGCACTCATCTGAAGAGGCGGTTGCCTACGCGAAAGCTTTACACAGTTTAGTCACGTGGTTAGATATTTGTGATGGCAATATGCAAGAAGGTAGTTTTCGTTGTGATGCTAATGTCAGTGTACGCCGTGTTGGCGACCCTAAACTGGGGACACGCCGTGAAATTAAAAATCTGAATAGCTTTAAATTTTTACAGCAAGCGATTGACTATGAAGCGCGTTGGCAAATTGACCAACTAAAAGAAGGGTCTCCAATTGTTCAGTCTACTGTATTGTTTAATAGCGATACAGGTGAAACTCGGGCTATGCGAACCAAAGAAGATGCCCATGATTATCGCTATTTTCCCGACCCAGATTTGCCACCCTTAGAAGTCAGCGAACAATGGTTAGCCAGCATATGTCATAAACTACCTCTGTTACCGACAGACTTGCGTATAGAGTTTATGAAACAAGGCTTGTCTAGCATCGATGCTGCCATATTGACACACACTAAAGCACTATCGGACTACTATCAAGCAGTTGTTGCAAATAGCGGAGAGTTTAAATTATCAGCGAATTGGGTGATGGGTGAAGTCAGCGCAGCATTGAACCGCGAAGCTAAACAGTTAGATATCTCTAGTGTCCCTGTGAGTGCAAGGCAATTAGGCGTGTTAATTAAGCGTATTACTGATAACACCATCAATCATACCAGTGCTAAAAAACTATTTACGCAATTGTGGTTAAATCCCTCATCTGACCCTTTTATTATTGACACACTGATTGAATCAAATGGCCTAAAGCAAGTCACTGATGTCAATGCGATTGAAGCTATCATTGATACAGTACTACTAGACAATCCACAGGCTGTACTTGAATTTAAATCAGGAAAAACAGCGGCATTCAATTCGCTGGTAGGGCAATGTATGAAATTAGCAAAAGGTAAAGCCAGTCCTACCACGGTTAATGAGTTACTTAAAAGTAAATTAAGTTAAAAAATAAATTAAGTTAATTTGAACAACTTTAATAAATTTATGATTACCCATACCCCCCCTACACTCCAGTTAAAGTTAATTGTGGCTTGCGCTCAAAACCGTGTCATCGGATTAAAAGGCACGATGCCTTGGCACATTCCCAGCGAACTCAAACACTTTAAACGCTTAACGATGGGACACCCTTTGATTATGGGGCGTGCGACTTGGGACAGTATTATTGCTAGTTTAGGACACCCTCTACCAGGCAGACATAGCATTGTACTGACTAGAAATTTGGACTGGGCTGCCAAAGGTGCTACCACGGTCAATAGTATAGAACAGGCTATTATGGCTTGTGCTGATGCTCCGATTGCTTGGGTTATTGGGGGTGCACAAATCTATGCTCAATTTTTATCACACTCATTATTAAATGAATGCCATATTACTGAAATTAAAGCTGATTTTGAAGGCGATGCTTGGTTTATGCCATTAAACCCTTCGGTATGGCAAGCCATAAGCCGTACACCCAATGCTCCTGAACCGTCTAATTACTTGTCGTTTGATACAGTGGTATATCAACGCACTAAGTATTAATCCGTTAGCATTAATAGCTTAAGTTTTGAAGCTGTTGTCTAAATTGATTAGCACCACCCATACTAGGATGTCGTACGGCGACTGATTCAATAGCCATACGGCTTAATGCTGTGTGGGCAATTTTACCCAAGGCAACCACTTTAATGTGAGGAAATAAAGCTAAAAAACCGTATAACAAGGGCGATAATGTTGTAACTTCGTGGGATGTGGGTGTGCGATTAGTCATTAAATCATTTGTTTGGTGTGGGTGAAATGCAACCGTATTCCACAACACAAACTGACGCGCACTAAACCCTGCTTGTAATAAATGCGACCATACAATAGTTGCCGTGGGTTCATTCATTCCGCACTGCCCTGCCCGTATCAAACTTGGGCGACTCGTACGTAAAGGAATATTAATACTTGGAAAATCGGTATAACAATTAAATATATCACTAGGTTTTACGTGAGTATGATGCCCTAAAAGCATACGTTCGCTAGTCATTGGTATGCCGCTAAACCTTGCCCCCTGATAACCTGGTGCTTCAGCGATTAAAATAATATTTGCACTGTCTATTCGCTCATTTAAATAAACAGCCAGTTGCATTCGTCTAATCTGTGCCGCATTTAAATTTAGGTCATAAGCCAAGTTAATATCGGTGTCTTGCCATGGATTAAAGAGATGCGGTAATGTAGGATAATGGGCTAATTGCTCAATAAAAGACAGCACTTTGGGTGCAATTAAGGTATGGGCTTCACTAAAAGACTGTAATAATTTTATTATTCCAGATGTGTTTACAGGTATCTTCATTTTTCAATGTGTATTTTATTTACATTAGTCTTATTAAAAACTAAAACTTAAATTAAAATTAAAATTTACAACTTACAACTTACAACTTATAACTTACAACTTATAACTTACAACTAAAAACTAAAAGTACTTTATTTTATTATGATTAAACTGTCCTTATTTTTTACCTTATTAAGGCAAAAAATGCCTAAAATATGGCTAAAAAAACTATCTACAGGACTCACCAAGCTAGTTTGTCGCGAAAAAAACGTTCTTGCCAGCATTATTAAGACGCTGAACTGGTTTATATTAGCGACTACAGTGTTTATAGTATTGGCAATATCAGCAGTACAGTATTGGTTATTACCTGATTTAACAGCCATAGAACCGTATATTGCTAAGAAAATTAGCCAGACACTTCATCAGCCTGTAAGTATTAAAGGCTTAACCGCTCAATGGCATTGGAATAAAGCCAGCTTAAACATAGCACAATTACATATTGGTAGCCCAACTTCACCGCAAATAGTGGCTAAAAAAATCTATGCCCGTATTCCTTTATACCCTTTAATTTGGGGCAAAATCACTACACAAGCCTTACATATTAATGAACTCAATATAGCCATTAACCAGATAGGCAGTCTCAATCGGCCCCAATGGTTTGTTGCAGGCTTTGACTTAAATAAGCCTAGTGACGGCAGTGGCTTACGCTGGGCATTAAGGCAACCACGCATTGTAGTTAATAAACTGATGCTAAATGGTCACGATACAGCCAAGCATTGGATACCTGAAAGCAATACTCAACTGTTATTACAGCGAGTATCACTCAACAATACTTTATTACAGCCCATATTAGAATTAAACAATAATAATAATAATAACAATAATAACAATAACAATAACAACAATAACAATAATAACAATAATAACAATAATATTATTAATAATAGTCAATCTACTTTTAAAACCAAAACACCGACACGGTTTAAAAGCAACTTTGAACACATTTTCCAAGCTGAATTTACACCTGATTCACAAGAAACCCGTCTAGGTAAGGGTGCTAAACTGTCTGTCAAATTCAATCATAGTTCGTTAGCTGATATTGGTGATGCCCGTTTATGGCAAGGAGAAGCCAATATACTTTTACCCGCACTTAATATTAAACCAAGTGCATACTGGCTATTAAATCAGTGGTCACATACACAAGCAGTATCCAATAAACCAGCTCTATTGTGGCAAAAATGGTTGACTACTAATACAGTTTTGAAGCTATCAAAATTAAATCTTGATGCGCGTATACAGTTTTCACCTAAACATATTACCATTTTTAATACTGTAAAAATCAATCAATTATCTGATACTTTAGGCAAAACTATACCCTTTACTGTGCAATGGCAATGGAATAAAGCGACTCAATATAAACAAGCTACACACCGTGTTATGGCAAAAATGCCGACTTTAAATTTAGCACCTTGGCTTAATCAAATTAAAACGATGCCATTGCCTACACCCTTAATAGCCGCATTAGATACGGCACAACCGCAAGCCGTATTAAAAAACATTATTATTGATTCTACTTTTGATACAAAAAAAATAATACATTTAAATGCTAATACTTTGATTAATAATGCTACAGTCAATGCTTTTAATTTGCAGTCACACGCAAATAAAGACAGTTTGGCTATTCCAAGTGTACAAGGAATTAGTGGGCAATTAAACATACATTACTCACACCATAACACGCCTCACACTACGGTAGGTATTAAGCTTAACTCACAAAACTCTACTGTCATATTGCCACAGTTAATAGTTGAACCCACTATTGCATTACAGACACTCAAAGGAGATATTACACTTAAAATTGACCCTAAAGCTATCAATGTGGTACTAAAAAACCTACAGTTTAATAACAATGATGCTAAAGGAGTGCTAAATGGTAGCTATCACTATGATTTAAATATTCTTAAACTTAAACCTACCCAAACTACTCAAAAAAATCTACTACATTCGTTAAACTCACTGGGTATACTTAATCTGCAGGGTTATTTTACACGCGTTGATATTGCAAATGTACACCGCTACCTACCATTAACTTTATCAGAATCTACACGCAAATGGCTAAAACATACTTTGGTTAATGGGCAAATGAATCAAGTTAATTGGTCTATAAAAGGTGATGTATCACGCTTTCCTTTTATATCAAATTCAAACCCGATACATACTTTTAAAATCAATTCATCTGATAATACAAAGAATATACCGTATATAAAAAACAATGCAGAATATTTTAAACTGCAAGGTATCCTCACTGATGGAACGCTAAATTTTAATCCTGTTGTAACAGCCCCACAATTCACTTGGCCACTGATTCAGTCCGTTACAGGCAATATTATGTTGCAAGGTAACTCAATGGCTTTAAGCGATATGAAAGGCAATATTAATACAGTTAATATACATAAACTTATTAATACAGATAGCCTTATTAAAATAAACCTCTCAAATATCAATACTGATATTGCACCACCGACAGATGAACTCTTAAAAGCAACACCTGAACCTGAATTTGTGATTCAAGTCCCATACTTAACAATTAATAATTTAAGTGAACCCATCGTAATCGCTGATATTAAAACACAAGCAAACACACAAAACATATTAAATTTAATCCGTAATACGCCGTTGTCTGCTCATTTAAGCGAATCGTTTAACACCCTTAAAACTCAAGGTACTGCCGAGATAGACGCACACTTAAGCTTAGATATTAAGAAACCTGAAGCAGTGACCACACAAGGAACAGCTGTACTTAAAGGGGTTAGTTTAAGCTTAAGTAAGGACTTGCCTGCCATTGAACGGCTTAATGCAACTGTTAAATTTAAAGAAACTGGTTTTACTGTAGAAACAGCCCGTGCCAGTTGGTTAGGCGGTGATGTAACACTAACAGGTGGATTTGATACACAAGATGCTCAAAAGACAGTTCACTTGAAAGGGCAGGCGCACCTAGAGAAAATTAAACAGTATTCCACTAATCCTATGGCACAAGCATTGTTAAAGCGGGCTGAAGGTAAATTAGAGTATGACTTAGCATTAAATACCAACGAACAGGGGGTAAGCTGGACAGTTAAAGCCGATTTAACCCATACTAAATTAAAGTGGCCCGGATTTTTAGACAAAGCCGTGGGTACATTGCTACCTTTTTCACTGGCTCGTACACCGATTCAGCATAATAAAAGCCTAAATAATGTGCCCAGTGTTATTAACCATGACAAGTGGGAAGTTTCTTTAGGTCAGACTGTTTTAGGTCCATTTCAGGGTGTAGTTGAGCGGCAGCTACAAAATAATACTTGGACTATAGAACGGGGTGCAGTTGCCTTGGGTGATGACGCAGTATTAAACACGCCTGATACTGGCTTGGGTGTTCATATTATAGGAAAATCAGTTAATCTTGACCATATTCAAGCTGAATTAACGGCATTACCTTGGAAAACACTACCTATTGATGATACACCTAAGCCATTGATACCTTTAAAACCGCCTGCATGGATGCCCAGTACGATTGCTGTGCAGGTCGATAATTTAATCTTTGGACACCGACTTTATCGTAATATTATTTCGGGTGCTTCACGCAACGGTGTTTACGGTGAAAATTGGAGTGGTAACTTAGTAGCACAAGGAATTAATGGTTACTTTTCTTGGAAAGACCCCCATTTATCTAAAGATTTAGGCGGCGGGCAATTGCAACTTAAATTGACTGAACTAACTATTCCACCGTCAGAACTTGAGGACAGTCAGCAATCTTTATTAAATATATTACCCAGTCAAGTGCCTAGTATTGAACTAAATATTGATAAACTCACCTTAGGTACTCATTTTTTAGGCAATATTGCTTTGCAGGCACGCAACACTACCCGCCCAACAATCACTAAAGAATTAGCTGTAAACGATACAAATACACTAATCACTGATGAACGTGGCTGGGATATTCAGTCACTCACCATTCAGCGGCCTCATTTTGAGATGCAAGCCAAAGGGGCATGGCAACACAACACACAATACCCTCAAGGACAGGTTCGTTTAAACTTCAAGCTAAAAACGGATAGCTTGGGTAGCGTCTTAAATGATTTTAAATATGATCCTATTATTGCAGCAGCAGCGGGTGAAGTTACAGGCGATATTGCATGGCAAGGCACGCCTTTTGGTGTTGATATTGCCAGTTTATCAGGCAATGTGGCTGGGCAATTTAAAGAAGGCCGTTTTTTAAAAGCAGACCCAGGTGCTGGGCGTTTAGTTGGATTGTTTTCATTGCAAAATTTACCACGCCGCTTAAGTTTAAATTTTAAAGATACTTTTGGTGAAGGTTTTTCGTTTGATAAAGTTAATATGACAGCCAGTATCAACCAAGGACAACTGAATATGGATTCGTTTTTAATGCGTAGCTCACTGGCTAAAATCA
>JAYWHD010000110.1:0-21046 GCA_043777895.1 Betaproteobacteria bacterium
GATTGAAGTGCCTTTTACAGATGCAATTCCTAGTGATTATGATGGTGTGATGGGCGTACCAATTAGCTTTTTAGACAAGTATTCACCTGAACAGTTTGAAATTGTTGGTTGTTCGTATGATTACGGCAGACCAAAGAATTGGTCAAAAGATATAAATATGTCCCCAAGTGTAAATGGGATTAATATTTATAAAAGGATTTTAATTAAGCACAAACAACAATAAAAAACAATAGACCATGAAAACCATTTTACGCACAGACCTAACAATTAAAGATATTTGCGAGGGGTTTATTTATAATGAATTGGAAGGCAAAGGCTTGTTTGGCTTATCAGCCACTTTAACCATTCAACCAGAATACCAACGTAACTATATTTATGCTGATGGCAAACGAGATGTTGCCGTGATTGAAAGCTTATTAGAAGGCTATCCATTGGGTTTAATTTACTTTAACCGATTAGACAATAACCATTTAGAAGTGTTAGATGGACAACAACGCATTACCAGTTTTGGCAGGTTTGTAACTAATAAATTTGCCATCAAAGATAGAAATGGCATGGAGCAGTACTTTAATGCTATCGCTGCTGATAAACAAGAAAAAATATTAAATACAAAACTATTGATTTATGAGTGTGAAGGTACAGAAAGCGAAATAAAGGAATGGTTTAAAACCATTAATATTGCGGGTGTTCCACTCACCAATCAAGAATTATTAAATGCTGTGTATTCGGGATCGTTTGTAACGCTGGGTAAAGAAACCTTTAGCAATAGCCAAGATACCAACGTTCAAAAATGGAGTTCTTATGTTAGTGGCAGTGCCAAGCGACAAGACTTTTTAGAACGAGCCTTAGAATGGGTGAGTAAAAACAACGTAGGCGATTATATGAGCCGACACCGATTTGACGACAATATTACTGAACTCGAAAATTATTTTAATAGCGTCATTGATTGGGTTTCTACAGTATTTACAGATGTAGACAGTGAAATGAAAGGGCTGGAATGGGGGCGATTGTATGAAGCATATGGTAAAAAACCATATAATCCAAAAATTGTTTTGGAACATGTTAAAACTTTATATGCCGACCCGTATATAAAAAATAGAAAAGGTATTTTTGAATTTGTTTTGGGTAGCAAAGTAGATACCAAATTATTAGAAATAAGGGTGTTTGACGAAGCAACAAAAAAATCAACTTATGCTATTCAAACAGCTACAGCCGAAAAGAAAAGTATTTCAAATTGTTCGCATTGTGCAATTGGACATGATGCCAATAAAGCTAAAATTTGGAAATTAGCTGAAATGGACGCAGACCATGTTGCAGCGTGGAGTAAGGGTGGCAAAACAAACAGCAATAACTGTGAATTGCTTTGTAAAACACACAATAGAGCTAAAGGCAATAAATAAAACAATAAAGTAGTAAGGCAGTAAAGCGTGCTTCGTTAAAACTAACTTCCAAACCATCTACTTACTGCGTGTAAAATATTTTATTCACAAGTACTGTACGGAACAAGTCTGAACTTTAGCTTTATTCTTATAATTTAAAGAGTAATTAAAATTTAATTACTGAAAATGCCAAATAACCATAAATAATCATATTAAAACTTAAACTTAAGCATAAAGTATATGGATTCTAAACAATATAATATTGAATCAAATCAAAAAGATTTTTTAGTTAAAGCAAAAAGTTATGCAAAAAAAGCAGGGTTTACAGTCATAGAGCCAGTACTTAAATTATATTATTCATCGCAAGACCCTGACACGCCTATTTGGGCTAAAACTAAAATATATGCGGCACTGGCTTATTTTATATCGCCGATTGATGCCATCACAGATATTATTCCTATAATAGGTTACAGTGATGATGTATTGATATTAACTGCAGCGATTGTGACTTGTGCTGTCTATATTAAAGAAGCACATAAACAAAAAGCACAAGCAACATTAAAACAATGGTTTGATTAATTAAATAACTGTTTTTAATGCTTGATAATTGATACTTAATAACTAAACTAATACTTAATCTTTAATCTTTAATCCTTAATCCTTAATACTTAATAACTAATATTCAGTAATTAATAACTAATACTTAATATTTAGTACTTGATACTTAAACTTTATATTAAACCATAATATGCCTGCATTTAATTATGAAGCCAGTAACGATTTAGGCAATATCACCCGAGGTGTAATAGAAGCAGACAGTGAGCGTCACGTACGCCTTCAATTAAAATCTAATGGCTTATTGACTTTAAGTTGCACATTAATTACGCAGCAATTACGTGAACAAAAAACAACCACGGCACAGCCACCCATTTGGTTAAAATCTTTAACCGAGCGTAGTGCTTTAAGTCCAGTTAAGCGTACTTTATTAATGCGGCAGTTAGCCAGTTTATCCCAAGCAGGTTTGCCGCAAGAACAAGCTTTAACCGTTTTATTGTCTCAAGCAGAAAGTAAATCGGAGCAAGAAATATTAGGTGCGATTCGTTCCAAAATATTAGAAGGATCAAGTTTATCGCAGGCTTTAGCCCAGTACCCTGCAACATTTGCTAGTGAGCTAATCGCTATGGTGGCTGCTGGTGAACAATCAGGTAAGTTATCTTTGGTGCTTGAAAATTGGGCTGATTACTTAGAGGCACGGGCAAATTTAAAGCAACAAGTGGTTGCTAGTTTAGCTTACCCTGCTATTGTCGCAGTAGTTGCCTTGTTAATGGTACTAGGTTTAATGACCTATGTCGTACCACAAATTGTGGGGGTATTTAAAAACTCTAAGACAGCTTTGCCTTTATTGACGCAAATAATGATGGCTGCATCTAATTTTTTACGGAGTTACGGGATTTATATGCTTTTAACAATGATTACGCTATTTATATTAATGCGGGCAATTTTAAAAATGCCTACACCTAAATTAGCTTTTCATAGCTTCTTATTGCGTATGCCTTTAGTTGGTAATTTAATGCAAGCAGCACAAACAGAGCGATTTGCTAGTACTTTAGCCATTTTGATTCGTGGCGGTGTGCCTATGTTAGATGCATTAAATGCAGCTAAACGAACACTAACTAATAAAGTATTAATTAATCAGTTAGATACTGCTATTAATCACGTACAAAGCGGGGCAACGCTGGCACGTGGAATCACATTATCACAAAATAAAGCATCACCTAAAGAACGTATGGCTAATTTATTAACACACCTAATTGCTAGTGGTGAAGCGACTGGAAAATTACCTGATATGCTGACGCGTGCTGCTCAACTACAAGGGGCAATTTTGTCGCGAAAACTACAGGCTTTAACAACTATTTTAGAGCCTGCCATTATTTTAGTTATGGGTGGAGTGGTGTTGGTGATTGTATTATCTGTATTGTTGCCGATTATAGAAATCAATGCACTGGTAAAATAGCAATAGCGATAGTAGTAGTAATAGTAAATAAGGTCAAAACAGTTTATAGTTAGTTTATAGTTTATTGGCTTTTAAACATCACTCGATAAACGAGATTGGATACTGGACAAAATACCTGCGGCATCTAAATTGGCTTGCATCATTAGCTTGGTAGGGTCGCCGTGGTCAATAAACACATCAGGCAAGCCCAAATGTAACCAAGATACAGCAAACCCTTGCGAAGATACATATTCGGCTGCCGCACTGCCTGCTCCCCCTGTTATGCAACCATCTTCTACACTAACAAATACAGAGTGAGTTGTTGTGATTTCGCACAATAAAGCTTCGTCTATTGGTTTAACAAAACGCATATTTACTACCGTTGCATCTAATTCATCAGCTATTTTTAAGACTTCATGCAGTAGCACCCCCCATACTAAAATCACTATTTTTTTAGCTACACTGTGACGCACAATCACTCCAAGTCCTAAAGGCAAAGGGCTCAAATCCAATGCGTTATTACCACTATGTATTAAACTGGTATGTGCTGTACCTCGTGGGTAACGCACAGTAGCTGGACCAAAATATTCATACGCGGTACTTAAAAGTCGGCGGCATTCTAAAGCATCACTGGCACAGGCTATAACCATATTAGGGATACAACGTAAATACGCAATATCATAATTACCTGCATGGGTCGCACCATCAGCACCCACTAAACCTGCACGGTCAATTGCAAATGTTACGTCTAAATTTTGCAGGGCAACATCATGAATTAATTGATCATAACCGCGTTGTAAAAAGGTAGAGTAAATCGCTAATACGGGTTTAGTTTGCTCACAAGCCAAGCCTGCCGCAAACGTAACTGCATGCTGCTCTGCAATGCCGACATCAAAATACCGCGTAGGAAATTTTTTTTCAAAATCAACTAAGCCACTGCCTTCACGCATAGCGGGTGTAACCGCCAATAAGCGTGTGTCTTTTGTGGCCATATCTACAATCCATTGCCCAAATACTTGAGTATATGTTTGTTTTTGAGCTACTGCAAGGGACACAATACCTATAACCGGGTTAAATGGACTGGGTCCGTGATACTTAATGGGCTGTGCTTCGGCTAAGGGGTAGCCTTTCCCTTTTTTAGTCACCACATGCAAAAACTGTGGTCTGCCTGTTGTTTCAGATAAGTGCTTTACATTCTGTAAGGTGGGAATTAAAGAGTCTAAATCATGGCCATCAATAGGGCCAATATAATTTAAACCAAATTCTTCAAAAATAGTCGCAGGTACCACCATTCCTTTGGCATGGCCTTCAAAGCGTTTGGCTAATTCAAATAAAGGCGGTACATGCCCTAGTACTTTGCGTACACCTTCTTTGGCTGCAGCATAGACACTGCCACTAATTAACCGAGCTAAATAACGGTTTAACGCACCCACTGCTGGACTGATACTCATATCATTATCATTAAGTAATACTAACATTCGCAAACCGTCCATCACACCAGCACTGTTCATAGCTTCAAAGGCCATACCGCCAGTCATTGCACTATCCCCAATAATCGCTACCGCATGACGAGGATTTTTTTGCAATTTTGCTGCTGCTGCCATACCCAGTGCTGCCGAAATACTGGTTGATGAATGGGCTGTACCAAAGGCATCATATTCACTTTCACTGCGTTTAGGAAAACCTGATAAACCCTCTAACTGACGCAGTGTAGACATACCTTCACGCCGTCCTGTTAAAATTTTGTGTGCATACGATTGGTGTCCAACGTCCCAAATTAAGCGGTCACTGGGTGTAGAATAAACATAATGTAAAGCAATGGTTAATTCAACTGTACCCAAATTAGATGATAAATGCCCCCCTGTTTTTGCAACGGACTGTAAAATAAATTCACGTAATTCACTTGCTAAGGTTTTAAGTTGTGTCCGTGATAACGCCTTTAACTGCGAAGGTGTATTAATTGACGGCAATAAAGCACAGGTGGGAGTATCAATCATAAAGTTGCTATATATTTATTTATACTGTTTACATTGTCTGTAGCATATATTGTTTATATATTGTATATATTGTATATATTGTATATATTATTTATACTGAATATCTACGCGGCGATTTTCAGCATAATCTGTTTCACTACTACCTAACGCCTTTGGTGATTCTTTACCAAAAGAAACTGATTCTAACTGTGTGTCAGGAATACCTAATAATTGCATAGCGTGTTGTACCGCTAATGCTCGCTTTTGTCCTAAAGCCAAGTTGTACTCACGCCCGCCTCGGTCATCAGTGTGGCCTTCTAAAGACGCTGTTTGATTACGATTATTGCGTAAATTTTTAGCGTGTGCTTCTAATACTGCTTTATCTGCTTCAGCAATTATAAAGCTGTCATAAGCAAAGTAAACACTGCGTTGTGCTAAAGCAGGGTCATTAGGCTGCGTAACTTGTGAGTTATCTGCCTGTACCGTGGCTATAGTACTCATTTGATTACTTGCAGCAGCGTTCAAACGGACTGTGTTTAAATCGGTTATTGAAGGTGTTGAATAATTAGAAGTACTGGCTGTTGTATTCGTATATTTTGGGTCTACTAAAGGCAAGTCACTAAGACTTACTTTAGAAGCGCAGCCAGCCAAAGATAGTACACCTACTATAAAAGATAAGGTACAAATATTAAAAAATTGGGGGAGTTTTATTGTCATAGCCATGTATAGAGTATGTTATTGTATTATTTAGTAAAAAAGTTAACCATGATTTTTCAAGTAAAAGCATTTTTATTAAACATTATTTAATAATATATTAATAATATTAAATAATATTAAATGTTATTAAATTTGATAATATTGACGTATTCTTATATTTTTATATGTTTATTAATTTGAATTTAATAGCTTTTTAAAATTTATTTTGCAGCGTTACTAAATACAGGTTCACGAATATCAGCGCTGGGTAAAGACAATATATTTCTTGTTTTACCATCAATACTGGCTAACACCAATATACCGCGACCTGAACGCTTAGTTGCATATAAAACAAATTGACTATTGCTGGTAAAGCTTGGCGATTCATCTGAGCTGGTATCAGACACTAAAACTTCTTGCTGTGTATCTAAGTTTAGTACGGCTGTAGTGTACCGACCAGTACGGCGAGTAATATACGTTAATAAACGGCCATCAGGTGAGAGTGCTGGGCTAATGTTATAGTCTCCCTTAAATGTTACACGCTGTGCTACCCCGCCATTGTTTGACATCTTATAAATGTGTGGTTGTCCACCGCGATCACTGACAAAATATAAATTGCGTCCATCGGCACTATAAACAGGTTCTGTATCAATGCCTTCACTCACGGTTAAGCGTTTTAAATTATCACCTGAAACACCCATACTATAAATTTGTGCTAAACCACCGCGTGATAAAGCTGCAGCCATACTTTGACCATTAGGTGAAAAAGTAGGGGCGCTATTACTGCCTTTAAAGTTAGCGACATTACGCCGTGTACCTGTGACTAAATCATGAATATACATACTGGCTTTACGCGATTCAAATGAAACATAAGCCAGTTGAGTACCGCTAATATTAAAACTGGGGCTAATAATTGATTCGCGTGAACGCAGTGCTACTTGCGGATATTGCCCATCCCAATCAGCTACTCGCAACTCAAACGAATTAGGGTTTAATTGTGTTACATAAGCCAGTCTAGTCGTAAAAAAACCTGCTTGACCTGTAATTTTTTCGTAGACATAATCGGCGATTTGATGGCCTGCAAAACGGGTGTTAGCTTGTATATTTAGGCTAATACTTTCTAAAGGAGTATCGCGTACCGCATCTTGAATCCGCAATTGAATATCGTGCCCATTTGCTGTACTTACAACAGTACCCCAAACAACAAAATCAGCACCTGCGTTGCGTAAGTCAGCTATGCTAGGCGTTTGCTGCACATCTGTTTTAGGCTGTAATGTACCTACAGAAATTAAGCGAAATAAACCCGTTTTAGTTAAATCATTGCGTAGCGTAGTGGTCACCTCATCGGCTACCGTTCCGCCTGTAATACCGAGTATAGCAACGGGATATTGTTGTGTACCATTGCCACCAATTTCAACCGATAACTGGGCAAAACTGGGTAAGCTTATAAGCATACACACCATAAAAATAAACAGTGCAACATAATTTGATGCAGTATCACAGATAATTTTGCTAAAACGATTATTAATACAATTATTGATGTAGTAATTAATAAAGTTATTAAAAAATATATAAACAGAGGTGTAGGTAAGAGTCATAGCTAATTTATGTATGTAAGTTACTTTAAATAATACTAATTTTTTGTAATACTATTTTAGATATCATTTTTATGTCATTTTTTTTTATCATTTTAAATGATGAAAATATTAAGCTGCACCGATATTGGGTACTAATTGATTAATCACTGTAGATGGCAGCAACGATTGTGTAAAAGCTAACATACGGTCAATAGGTTGTTTAGCACGTATGCCCAAAGTAGCATCTACTTTAATTTCATAGGGCATACTTGTAGACGCACTATTTAAAGATTCTAATGCGTTCAAGACGGCGGCTAAACCGTTCATTGCCATCCACGGACAATGTGCACAACTTTTACACGTAGCACTACTGCCTGCTGTGGGGGCTTCTAAAAAAATCTTTGTTGGGTTTGATATACGTAGCTGATGCATCATACCATTGTCAGTCGCTACTATAAATATGGTTGCTTCTAATTGACGGGCTGCTTTTAAGATGGCTGATGTTGAACCCACTACATCGGCTAAAGCCACGACATCAGCGGGCGATTCGGGGTGTACCAATACTTTTGCTTGAGGGTATTGTACTTTTAATGCAGCCAGTTCTATAGCTTTGAATTCATCGTGAACAATACATGATCCTTGCCACATTACCATATCTGCCCCTGTTTCACGCTGAATATAACCCCCCAAATGTCGGTCGGGTGCCCATAGAATTTTTTGCCCTTGGTCTGCTAATGCTTGAACAATCGCTAATGCACAACTTGATGTCACAACCCAGTCGGCACGTGCTTTTACTTCGGCACTAGTATTAGCATACACAACCACAGTACGGTCAGGATATTGGTCACAAAAAGCATTAAATTCTTCAATTGGGCAGCCTAAATCCAATGAACAATTCGCATCTAATTCTGGCATTAATACACGCTTTTCTGGGGACAGTATTTTGGCTGTTTGCCCCATAAAACGTACACCCGACACAATTAGTGTGTGAGCCGTATGGTCACGGCCAAAGCGTGCCATTTCCAAAGAATCACTTACAATACCACCTGTTTCTTGTGCTAAATCTTGCAAGTCGGGGTGCACATAAAAATGCGACACCATCACGGCATTTTTTTCTATTAATAACTCTTTTATACGGGCTTTTAAAGCGGTACGTTCAGTCTGCGAGGGTTCGGCAGGCACTTTTACCCATATATTACGGGTAGTACAACTAGGCTGATCGTACTCTACATTAATATTAAGTAATTGATTCATAATTAATTTTATTTTTATTATTTTTATTGTTGTTTGATTAACAATGTAGTTATAAATACTAAGTGTGTTCAAATCGCATAGAAAAATCAATTGCTTTAACATCTTTAGTTAATGCACCAATTGAAATACGGTGAATGCCTGTCTCTGCTAATTCACGTAAACCATTTAGAGTCACTCCACCTGATACTTCTAATACAGCGTTACCATCATTAATATTTTTATTGATGAGTACTGCTTCACGAATCTGTTCTAAGCCCATATTGTCTAACAAAATCATAGCAGCACCTGCCTGTAAAGCCTCGGATAACTGCACTAAATTTTCTACTTCTATTTCAATAAACTTAGCATTGGCATTAGATACAAGTGTTTTTGCGGTTTGTAATACCGCAGTAATACCACCAGCAGCAGCAATATGATTTTCTTTAATTAAAATAGCATCGTAAAGTCCGATACGGTGATTTACGCCCCCACCGCATAGTACGGCATATTTTTGTGCCATACGTAAACCTGGTAAGGTTTTACGGGTATCAACAATTTGGGCTGTTGTTCCCTTAACACAAGCCACATAATGAGCCGTTTTAGTCGCAACTGCACTCAATGTTTGTAAAAAATTCAATGCAGTGCGTTCAGCAGTTAGCAAGTGTCTTGCAAAGCCACTAATATTTAAAATAGTTTGCCCCGCACAAAAAGGGTCGCCTTCATTAATATACCATTTTAATTGGGCAGTAGCATCTAGCTTTAAAATAGCTGCATTGACCCAAGCTATACCACACAATATACCTGCTTCACGGGCAATAATGCGTGCTTGCGTCTGCTTTAATGGGTCAATTAATCCAGCAGTTAAATCCACTGTGCCAACATCTTCTTCTAAGGCACGCTGTACATCATTGGCTGCTAAAATTGCGATGTAATTTGCCGTAAACACAGTGTGTGAGTAATTATTGTTTAAGGTGCTTGTAATTTTATGGTTAATATTATTCATCGTTAAACTACTTAGGTGAAAATTTATTAGAAATAGTTTGCTTTTTTGGTATTACTCACAAACTGACTAAAATTACTAAAATCACTAAAATCACTGAAGTCACAAATTATTATTAATTTATGTTTACAATATAAGTATCGTAGTGCTTCATATTTTTTAATAAAAGTTATTACACTATGTAAGTGTGCATACTAAAATAACATAATAAATTCAATCAACACAAACTGTATTTTACAACGCACTATGACTAAGCACTATAAAATTACTGCATCTACTGCACAAAGTATTGGTGACCGTCAAGAGCAACAAGACCGATTATTGTTTATCCCGCACGAAAAATATCCTGATCATCTTATGGCTGTTGTCGCCGATGGTATGGGTGGACGCACAGGAGGTAGTATTGCTGCGGAGCAAGTGGTTACTACAATGAAGCAATTGTTTAACCGTTATCAGTTAAATGAATCCATTACAGATTTATTGACTGAATGTATGGCAGAGTCGCATGCGACTATTAAAATGTTGTCTATTTCTGAAGAAAAAGAGCCACACAGTACGGTTGTTGCACTAGTTTGTACACCAGATACATTTCATTGGGTGCATATAGGTGACAGTCGCTTGTATGTGTTTCGTCATGGTGCATTAAAAGACTGTACACAAGACCACTCCTTCGTTATGGATGCAATTAGTGCTGGAAAAATGACCATTGAACAAGCTAGTGTTCATCCTAATCGTAGTGTATTAACCAGTGCATTAGGTATGGTGACCGAATTACGCTTTAGCTTAGGCTCATTAGATCATCCTCGGGTAGGCGATTCGTTTTTGTTGGCATCAGATGGTTTATGGGCTTACTTTAAACACGATGAGTTATGTCAAATTATTAGTTCAATGACTGCAAAAGCTGCGACAAAACTATTGATGGAATTAGCCCGTGAACGTGGTGATAAAAAAGGTGACAATATCTCTATTGTCGTAGTTAAGCTAACAGTGCCAGAATCCTTAAAAAAATAAATCATTAAAGAGTAGTTTTTAGTGTCCTTTACGGTTGTACGAAGCATTTGTTTCGTCAAAAATGATTCGCGTATCCAAGATTTTGTCGTGCAAAAATAATCGTTCTGTATTGAATAAGGCATAAAAAAAACCCATAAAAACGCACAATAAGCTGCACCACGCCAGTATGTAACGCAATACAGCGCGGTTTTGTGATAGGTCGCTACCATCTAAATTTACAATACGTACACCCCAAGTCTTTTGAGCCAAAGTACGGCGGCCATTAGACCAACTCCAGCCAAAATAGATGGCAAATACTACAAAAATAAAAAACTGATACAACCACGCACGCAGTCCACCTTGTTGTAAATCTTCAAAGCGGGTGTTGCTTAATGATAAATATAAATAGGAGGGCAAAAAATAAATCCCAAACACCATTGCTACTTCATAAAAAGCAACGGATAGCCGCCGAAATAATGTAGGTATTAAAGAGTTTTTTTTAAATAAAGAGGGTTGTATTGCTTTATTAGTAGTCATATATAGTCTTTTGGTAATGATAGTAATTAAAAAATTACCATTTAACTAAGATTAGCGGTTAAATATTGTAAAACTGTGCAAAATGCTTGTTTATTGTTTATGATATCTTGACTCAAATAGTAAACAATAAATAATAAATAATAAATAATAAATAATAAATAATAAACTAAACAATAAATGATGTCTAAATAATACTTAAGCATACTCACACTGTCTAGTCTATTCAGCCAATGTGTCTAAACTATTGTAGATACCATTAAAGCAAAATTATGAAACAATTTCTTAAACCTCGCTTTAAATTCTTGATTGTAAATAATCAAGGGTTTACTTTAGTAGAGCTGTTAATTGTAGTGGCAATTACGGGGATAGTTTTAGCCATTGCGACACCTGATTTTATAAAAGCAACACGCATAATGCAGTCAAATCATCAAGCCAAAGAAATGTCTGCTGCCATTAAACTGGCACAATCAGAAGCACTACGGTTACGTCAGCCAGTGACTATGTGTCGTGCTAATGGTAATCAGAATGGGTGTTATACAGGAACACCTACTGGTGACTGGAGTACAGGTTGGATTATTTTTGCAGATAAAGATTTTGATAGGACTCTTGATAGCGATGAACTTCCACCCTTAGCGATTAAGCAGCCCGCTTCAAAGAATTATCAAGTTATAGCCAATGCGAATATAGCTAATGCAATCAGTTTTAATGCAGCGGGTGAAGGGGTTGGCCTTATTAACGGCACAATTGATTTTTATCACAAACAAGATGAGTCGATAGCGTCCAATAAGATAAGTTTAGTCATAAGTAGTTCGGGACGCTTAAGTATTAAATGAATTACTAAATAAGTAAATAAGTAAATAAGTAAATAAGTAAATAAGTAAATAAGTAAATAAGTATAAATAAGTAAATAAATAAGTAGATAACTTACTATGAAACGTCTAATTAACTCTCCTACTATATCAGTGCATCGCTTGCAACGCCAGGCAGGCATGGGCTTGATTGAAGTATTGGTATCTATTATTTTATTGTCTTCAGTATTATTGGGAGCTATCGGTCTACAGTTGTCTGCTGCTAAAGAGCAACGTTCGGCGCAGTTTGTAAGCCGTGCAGCTTTATTAGCCAGTGAAATGGGAGAGCGTATGCGTGTTAATCGTGCTGCTGTTAAAGATGGCAAGTATACTACTGAGGTAACACAAGCTGCTGTAAAAAAAGATATTGATAGTGCTATGAGTACACCGCTAAAAAATGATTGTAGCGATAAAAGTCCCTGTATTCTGCCAGATGATATTTCTAAGTACGATGTAAACACATGGTGGCAAAATATACGTACACAAATGCCACCTGATAGTGTGGGTATGTTACTAGCAACAACGGCTGGTGGTGCTAGCATTTTGGCACGTGATATTGTGATTGCTTGGCCTGAGCCTGTTACCAATAAAGACGTTAATAATAAGCCTATTTTACTAAATAATAGTTGTCCACTGGGTATAAAGGCTTCTCTAGGTACACGCTGTTATACCCAGAGAGTAATGCTTTAAGTAAAAATACTAAATATATTAAAAATATAAAAATATTAATTTAATCCATACAGGTCTATATTTAAAGGCTAATCATGAACTCCCGTTTCAAAATTCAGCTTAACTATGTGTTATTAAAACACACTCAATCAGGGTTTACCTTAATTGAGTTACTAGTAGCTATGTCACTGACTTTGTTAATTAGTGCGGGTGCAGCCACCTTGTTTGCCAACACTATATTAAGTACAAGAACTTTAAACAGTGCTACAGCCATTAATGAAGAAAGTGTACGTATTAATGCACTTTTAGCACGTCATATACGTATGGCAGGCTATGTTGATTGGTTAAGCAATTCGAGTGCTATTGATGCGATTACTATCAATGAATCAGCTAATAGTAACAGTTATAATTTAAAATTAGCCAGCCAAGCATCTATGTTTCAGTATGCTTTTGCGGCTGATCAGACCCCAGCAAGCCTTGCATTAGTTCCGCCTTCATTGTCAGGCTGCGAGAACAGTTATTTAATTAATGGTAATTTTTTAAAGACCGATTGCTCTGCCGCTGCCCTTAATACTGTCTCTGCTTTAACCGTTGCTTATCAGGTTAATGCTAATCCTGTAACTGGGTTTTCGGCTGCTTTACCGGGATTGTTTTCTTCTAATACAGGAATGAGTGGTGATTGTGGGGGACAAAAAACACCTGTTCCCTATGCAGTCAATCGCTTCTTTTTAAAAGCCTCTACGAATAGTGGTCAAAAAACGGGTGAGCCTATTATTTATGATTTAATGTGCTTAGGCAATGGGAATACGATAGCACAACCATTGGCTTCTAATATTCAACAGTGGGTGGTCAGGTATGGTGTGCCTGCCAGTGTTGCAGTTAATAATACGGCGACTACTAATGATGCACAAATCACACGTTACTTAACGGCTACTGAGGTCACAACTGCGGGTGCATGGAATCAAGTTATGGCGATTCGGAGTTGTTTTTTATTGGTAGGTGAGCGTAATTCAGCGACTATAGCTAAAGGTCAAACAAATACTACACAATCAAATCGCTTGGATTGTTTGGGCAATAAAATGCTTATTAGTTTAGATTTGCGGTTACGGCAGGCGTTTACGCAAACCATCGCGTTACGTAATCAAATTCATACGCCTAATTTAGTTAATTAGTTGATTAAAAATTTGCTGTTATTAAATAATTATTTAAGGTGCTGGATATGTCAAGCTTTCTTTCTTTTCATACTAAACTTAAGCGGGGGCGTTGTGGTTACCAGCCCATTTCACAACAGCAAGGTGTTGCCTTAATTACCGTATTAATGATTACTTTGGTCATTATGGTGCTAAGCGTTTCATTGGCAGTGGGTGTATTTAGCGAACATAGGTTATCACGCAATGCTGCTGACTTAGCCATTGCCCGTCAAGCGGCTGAAGCTGCTTTACGTGACGCTGAACATGATATTGCGTGTGAAAAATGGGACACAACCACAGGTACTTTTGTCGAAGATTTAACGACTAATCCACAAAGATGCCCGCTTCAACGCGGTAAACAAAATTATAACCCACAAGCCTGTACTGCGGGCTGGGTGACTGCCCCTTTATCAGTAAATAACGTTGCACCCTTAACTACACAATATTTTTCAAATAAAAATTGTTATCGTACATTTGGAGAGGTGACTAAACAGTCTAGTTTTAATATATTAGGTGCAGCTTCTAACCCTAAATTACCTTTGTATTCTATTGAAGTATTTAGTAAAAGCAATGGCGGAAAAATGGGCATCACTAACTACCGCATTACGGCACGGGGTTATGGGCGAAGCAGTACGACAACGGTTGATTTGCAATCAATATTTAGGCCTGTTGCACAGTAATTTATCTCAATATATTAGTTAATAATTTACATAATTATAGTAAGACGTTAAATTAGAGTACTAAAATAAAAATATTAAAAATATTAAAAATATTAAAAATAAAAATAAAAATAAAATAAAATAAAAATAAAAATAAAATAAAATAAAATAAAAATAATAAAATATTCAAAATAATTCATTTTAAATCATAATCATCACACCATATTTATAGGACTTTTATCATGAAAACAGATCTGCTTTTCTTTAAGCCAAACGACTACAGTAAGCTATACCATACTAAAAAAATGGCGGCAATGTTTTTAGCCGTTTGTGTAACTGTGTTGTTTTCACCGAAATTACAAGCAACGACTGCGACTTCTACTAATCCAGCAGGCAGCTCGCTAGGTTTAATAGGTCAGGTAGTTAAAGGAAATAATTTAGACAGTACCAATGCCATTGCTAGTGGTGATACCGTTCAGTGGACTGCCTTGTTTGAGTCTAAATTAAGCAGCCCCTATAAAAGTACAGGGATTATGACCTTGCCGAAAAATTTTACGTGGCTAAATGGCAGTGTTGTATTGCCGCCTAAAGTGACTTTAGAATACTCTAAAAATGGTGGTGTGAATTATGATACTGCCGAACCCAATACGGGAACTGTGGTTACTCACGTACGCTGGACTATCAATCCGCTAGTGACACTTACCGCTCAAGCTGCGGTTACTGCTGTAATTGATTTTGATGGAACTGGTGATGGTTATAGAATTATTCCTTATAAAAATAATCTATATGTTGTAAATCATCACGTCTCATTTAACTATGTAAATTGTCGTCAGGCAACAGATTCGTTGCCTTGCGCTGGTATTGATGCAAAAGGTATTACTATGCCATCGGTTTTAGATGTATCAGCTATAGGTTATGCTGATAATTCCTTTGTAACCCCTAATCGTTCAATAGAGCATTTAGACCGAGATACGGGCAACTTATATGTTTATGGGGCTATAAATTCTGATGTTTATGTGCGTTGCTTAAATTTAGACACTTTAAAAGCGTGCAGTAATCAAGTATTTATGGGGGTAAATCCAGATGCTGCTGGCAAACTTGCAGTTAATCCTATGGATTCTATTGGCACAAAATATTATGCAACTACTTCTGGCACACTTAATGGTAACACGCTTAAAATGTTTTGTTATGATGCTGCAACTAAGTCTGCTTGTCAAGGTCAGCCATACACCACTGATTGGGTGGGGCAAGATAACGATACACCAGGCTATGCTCACAAAGATAAAATATATACCAGTGCAACCCGTGTTGGGGCAGCTAATCAAGTATTACAGTGTTTTGATACAAAATTTAAATCTCCTTGCAATGGACTATGGAAGGGCGGTACAAATGACATGATTGCTAAGTTGAGTGTGTTTCCCCATCTTGATAAAACAGGGGCATGGACAGGCTTTTGTACAGTAAACAGTGGTAATGTTAATAATTGTTTAAGCCTTTCCAAAAAGCCATTTTCTTCAAGCTCAAATTATAATACTTATATAGCCAGTAACGGCTTTGGTAAAATTGGTGATGATCATGGTAAAGTGAGCAATGGTATCGCAACCAATTCTCGTGTATTTCTTTCTTCAAGTAATAATATTGCTAACCACGCCACTTGTTTTGACTTTACTACAGACAGTACGTGTTTTGATGATGTTAATAGTTCTAGCGGTAAAAATGTTAAAACTTATGGTGTGATTAAAGACCCTATCCGTAACAATTGTATGTGGTCCGTAGGTCATGAAGCCATAGCTAAGTCATTTGACCTGAACACAGGTAAACCTTGTCTTGGAAAGCCTGCATACCCGCCGATTACTATATTAGATATTAACCCTAGTCAATACTATAACTGCGATGGTAGTAAAGCCGCTGTAACCAAGTGGGGTGCTGTTCGTTTTAGTCCGGCATTGATTTGGGGGACTGGTGGGATTACGTCTGCAAAAGTACTTGTAGTCAATAAGCAAACTCAAAAAACAGTTTTGACAAAATCTATTCCTTTTGGTCAGTACCAAGTGAGTATAGCAGAAGTTATTTATACTGATAATCCTGAACTAACCATTCAGCTATTACTTGAATCAAATGGTGGTGCAGTTATTGAAAATACAGTGGGTTTTGATGTAACGTGGGAAGGAGAACCCATTCAATTGTGTTTCAAAACGACTGCACCTATTTTAGATAATTGTGCGATAGAGGCTAGTGTTATACAAACGAACACACAAGTAGATATGTTTTCAAAAAGTGAAATACTCAATGCTACAGTGGGCTTAGTTCCGGGTGAAAGTGCCACAGGCACTGGACCTAATCCAACAACGACTACATTGCGTCAATACCCTAAAGGCAGTAGTGACCCGACACAAATTATGCAAACGTATTTTGATTTAAAGAACTTTACAGGTGGATTAAATCAATATGAGTTGTTAAAGGATTTAACGGTATCAGCTAAACCTGTTTATGACAATCAAAAAACAGATTTGGGTTCACTGTTTACATCTACAAATGGGTCGCATATCGCATACAGTAATAATTTTAAGAGCTTATCAGTTGCTCAACAAGCTGCTTTAAATAAAAATACTAAAGGGATTACTGATGGCAACGGCTTAACACGTTACAACAAGATGCCAAATATACGGATTGGTCCAGTAATTAACTCATCGCCCGCTACTTTGCTTAAACGCTCTATAGTGGGCTATAGTGAGCAATATTATCCTAGTTACGATGCCTTTAAAAATATAGCTAATCGTACAGAAACAATGGTGTTTTACCAAGGTAATGATGGTTTACTGCGTGCTTACGATGTGACTAAATCTTCTGGTTTAAAAGCAAAATTTAGTTTTTTACCAGGAAGTCTATTTTTAAAAGGTGCGTCTAGATACACGGATGCGACCTTATCTGATTTAAGAAAAGACCCTTTTTTATTAGATGCAACACCTTTAATTTCAGATGTAAACTTAGGTGATTCAAGAAAAGATGCTAAATGGAGTACTGTTTTAGTCGGTAACCAAGGGCGTGGCGGTAGCTTGGTTTATGCTTTAGATGTGACTAAGGGTAATTTAGACAATGTATTATTTGAATATACTGCTAATACTGATCCAGATCTTAAAGATTTAGGTAAAGTGGTTTCACCGCAACCCAATGATAAAGTATCGGGTGCTGATCAAATCGTACGCTTAAATAACGACCGCTGGGCTTATATTATGGGTAATGGCATTAATAGTAATAAAGAATCTAAGTCAGCTACTGGAACTGCTGCTTTATATATCATGTACCTTAATGCAAAAACGTCTAAGCAAGCTAAATGGTTAGCAATTCCAGTGCCTTCGAGTGGCTCAACTGATGCTGTTTTATTTAATAATGGTTTAAGTACGCCGCGACCTGTTGATATTAATGATGATGGCAGTGTTGATTTAGTGTATGCAGGTGATATTCAGGGGAATCTATGGCGTTTTGACCTTACAGATATGTCTACTAAAGTTAAAGTTACAAAGGTTTTTAAAACGGCTAGTGGTGAACCTATTTATACTGCACCGTTAGTCACGCGTTTGCCAGTAGCCGATGCGATTTGTAAACAAGTTAATGGTGTTTCAGATTTAAAGAAATGTTGGATGGTAAGCTTTGGTACGGGTGATTTGATTGATGCTTTAGGTAAAACAACCGAACAAATGACAGGTGTCAAATCAAATGCTACACAATCTTTATATGGTATCTATGATGCAGCTGATGGTACTTTAGTAGATAACTCAGAATTGATGGTAAAAACTGTAATTAGAACGGCGGCAGTAGATACAGTGGCAGTAGACTACACTAAACAACGTGGATGGCGTTTAACTTTGCCTACAGGTGAGCGTGTAACGGCTAACCCTGTATTGCCTGCTAGCGGTGCGCTTGCTTTATTTGCAACGGGGCGTCCTTTAGGTTATTCAGCAGAGGGTATGTGCTATTCAACAGAAGGTTGGTTTACAGCAATTGATGTATCAACAGGGCAACAAAGTAATAGCTTTACATTGCCGAATAGTAGTTCCGTATCTAGCCTTAAAGTTAGTGAGCCATTACTAGGAAATGTAGATATTAATCCGAATGCCAGTACTACTGACAACACCAGCACCATTTTTTCACCTGGGAATAATTCAGTAACTAATAAGCCGCCTTCATCAATTAATCTAAATTTACCAACGATTCAGGGCCGTATATCTTGGCGAGAAGTGTTTGACTTACCTAAATAAGGTTAATTATGAACTTGTCTTTTAAACCGTATCAGTATGGTCATTTACGCGGATTCACTTTAATTGAGCTAATGATTGTGGTCGCTATTATTGCAATATTAGCAGCGATCGCAGTCCCTAGTTATGATCGTTATTTGGTTCAAGCCCGCCGTGCTGAGGCGAAAGCAGTTGTTGAGCGTGCTGCACTGTGGATGGAGCGTAACCAAAGCAGTTCATTTAGTTATAGCCTAGATGCAGCGGGTGTCGCTTTAACTTCAAGTTCCTTAGATGAGCAAGGTTTAGGACGTTCACCTGAAAGTGAAAAAGATCTTGCTAATGCATATTATGCTATTACATTAGTAGGTTTAAAATCAACAGAGTTTCAAATTATTGCTACTGCTCAAGGAACACAAGCTTTAAAAGATACTAACTGCCCTATTTTGGTACGTAATCATTTGGGGCAACGTGGTATCAAAACGACTTCTACTGCTCCTGACTATATATCGGACAAGGCAATTGCTTGCTGGGCTAGTTAAAACCTATGAATGGGGAAGTATTGCAATACAATAAGCTATGTCTAGCATAACTTTCCCACTCAACCACCGTATTTTAATTCACAGTGCGCACCACGAAACCCGTGCTGCTATATTAGAACATGGTGTTTTGCAGGAAATTCATATTGAACGCCGCCATGCCTCCGAAGCTGTAGGTATAGTAGGTAATGTGTATTTAGGCAAAGTTGTTCGTATTTTGCCAGGTATGCAAAGTGGTTTTATTGATATCGGTTTAGAAAAAATGGCCTTTTTACATGTGGCTGACTTATTAGAAGTACAACAAGAACGAGCCGCAAAGCATAGTGTAGTCAATCAAACTGTAGCTAAAGTGTTGTTAAGTGTACCGATTGAACAGCGCATCTTTACGGGGCAAATATTGTTAGTACAGGTACTAAAAGACCCATTAGGCACAAAAGGTGCACGGCTTACCACGCAAATTAGCTTGGCAGGGCGTTATTTGGTTTTATTGCCTCAAGATACTCACATTGGTGTTTCACAAAAAATTACTGATTTAAATATTAAGCAAGCTGTACGTAATTGCCTAGATGCAGCATTGCCTAGTCATTTCTCTTGGGGTTTAATCGCCAGAACACAAGCACAATATGCAAGTGTAGAACAGTTAGCCGATGATATTGCTTACTTAACACATCTATGGCAAACGATTATAAAGCACACTAAAAATCAAGCAGCCCCTGCTACGTTGTATCGCGACATTGGTTTAGCTCAACGTATTTTGCGTGATACGTGTACTGAATATACCGATAGTATTGTAGTAGATGGTATGGCTTGCTATGCTCAGTTGCAAACATTTGCACGCACTTATATGCCTGCCGTATTGCCTAAAATTCAACTGCACACCGCTGAACACAGTGTGTTTGACTTGGCTAAAGTAGATATACAAATAAATACTGCTCTGAATCGGCGTGTTAATTTAAATAGTGGTGCGTATTTAGTGATTGACCAGACCGAATCAATGTGTACGATTGATGTTAATACGGGTAGTTTTATAGGAAAAAAACAATTTTCAGACACTATACTCAATACTAATTTAGAGGCGGCGATAGAAATTGCAAGGCAGTTACGTTTACGTAATTTAGGGGGTATCATTCTAATAGATTTTATTGATATGATACGCTTAGAAGACCGTGATGCAGTCAGTCATACTTTAACTAAAGCGTTAGCAAAAGATTCTGTATATACACGTATCTATGGCTTTACTGCTTTAGGATTAATGGAATTGTCGCGTAAACGCATACGAGAAAGTTTGGCACATATTTTGCTACACCCTTGTATTTATTGCGAACAAACGGCACAAATCAAAACGCCCCAGACTATTGCACACGAAATTTTACGTGAAATAGAGTTGCAAACGCGTCAGTTTAGTGGTACAGCATTTACAGTATATACAGGCGACAAAGTATTGGAGTGGTTCGAACAATATCCATCTTATTTAACCGAGTTATCACATACCTTAAAGCGACAGATTAATTTGCTTGTTTTTGATAAT
>JAYWHD010000111.1:0-2741 GCA_043777895.1 Betaproteobacteria bacterium
GGGATTTGTGCCTCAATTTTGCCCGTTTCGTTCATAAATTGCAGCCATAAACCCATTAATTCTTTCTCAATCGGCGTTTCAGCTTTAAACTTGGGCAGCTCAACCAACACAAATTCTAGGCAACCCAACTCACAATTAGAGTCGCTTTGATGCGTAAATTTATAGTGGTGGTAAAACTCATCGCTGTGATGCTCAAATATCTCATTGACCAACGCCAAGGCATACACAGGCTGGAGTTTTGAATAATTGATGCCTCGCCCCAACTGTTTCACAAACGCTTGGCAGCCGCCAAACACCAAACGTTTTTTGAACGACTCGGCCCACGACAACTGCATTTCAACCGTAAAAATACGCCCTTTAGTGTCCTTGCATTTCACATCTACGATAGAATATTTTTCAAATGATGGCAAATTAGGCGTGTGTTCGCCCGACAAATACTCCAAAGTATCAATCGGGGCATCGGCGGGCAAAGGCAATAAAGCGTTCAAAAAACTTTTTAATAAACGCGGGTTATTGCCAAACAAACGCTTAAACGTTAAATCAAACTTGGGGTCTAAGTATCTAATAGGTTGCGTGATTGGAGTCATAAAAATTATGGAGATATATTATATGTGTAGTGTATTTTATACTGTTTTTTTATAAAATATCAATTTTTTTTTAATCATTTATATTGAACTCGGGTTGTACTGTCTCTGTTGAAAAAAATGAGTCTATAGATACAGAATATGGAGGTATACCATACTATATGTCTATAGTATTTAAATTGTTTGAGAAAGATATACCTGCCTCTGTATAAACATCATCATCTTCATAAACGTAGTAATGTATATCTTTAATTAAAAAATTAGTTAAAGTTTTTTTCAAATATAGTATTATCATAATAGTTATAATCACTTGTATTTTTAATAGAAATATTTAAACTATTAACTTCTTGCTAATTAACAGTCATAGTTGTTGCTGATTCAAATTAAAGTATATAGTTATTATTAAAAAACAATTGAAATCTATAAGCTGATTGTGTAGTACTATTTTCAATAATTACATAAGCAGTAATATATTTATTAATTTATTTATTTTTTAATTTGAGTACCCGCTTTATATTTATCATTTGGTTCTGCGGGTCTTGTGCCACCCGTTAAATGTTGTAAATTTTTTTCATAATCACCTCTGCCTATCTAAATATTGGGCTATTTTCTTCAAAAAAATTACCATTTGTTATTTCATAATTTTGAGTATATTGAATATTTTGAAAAAAAATATTTTATAATATTTAAAAAATTAATATAGTAGATTTATTTTATTTCAAGATTTTATAGTATGGGGGTTATACTGTATTATAGTATATAATATCATTTATGAATAAATAGAGCTTAACTTAAAAAATGCAGAAATAACAAATGCAGAAATAAATGAATTAAAAGAGATTCATAAAATAAATACTGATAAAAAAATATGTGATAGAATAAAGTCTGTGATATTATATAATCAGAGGTATTCTTATACTGAAATAGGAAAACTATTATTAGTTGATGATACAGCCAAGCGGTATATAGTAAAATATATTAACGAAGACTCATTGCTTGCGAATCATAAAGGCAAACTAAGCCAATTAAATGAGAGCCAAACGGTTGAGTTAATAGAGTATCTAAAAGAAACTTTTTATTTAAGTTGTATACTCATTGTTGAGTATGTTAAACAATATGGTATTGTATATACAGCGTCAGGTATGACAGCGTGGTTAAATGCCAATGGGTTTAGTTACAAAAAACCTAAGTTATTACCTAAGCACGTTAATGTGACTCTTCAAGAGTCATTTATTACCCATATGACTATGCTAAAAAATAGCGATGAACTGTTAATTCTTAAATAATCATACAGTTATTTGACAAGTTATTATTTAAATACGGTAAAGATAAAAAGATTAATATTATATTAAGATAACATTAGATAACGCTAAATATCATAAAAGCAGTTGTATTAAAGGATACATAAATATTATTTATGTATATATTATACTACATTATCTACCGCCTTATTCACCTAATTTAAATTTAATTGAAAGAGTATGGCGAGTAATGAATAAACACGTTAGAGATAATCAATATTACTATCAATTTACGCACTTAAAAGAAGCAATTATTTCGTTTCTTGATAATATTCACTTATATAAATCTAAGCTAGATACTACTTTAACATTTAATTTTTAAACAATAAACTTTAATCACTTTAAAATACTTTAATCTTAAATTAAAATCATAGTAGTATAGTATATTATATAAACACTGCTTAAAATCAGGATTTTCAAGATTAAAGAATACGCAGGATTTAAAAAATATAAAAATATAAAAATATAAATATCTTTAATATCTTTAAATTCTGAAAATCCTGATTCAGACTTTTAGTTTTAAGGTTTAAAACAACAACTGTACCGCCTGTCATATATTTACAATGATGCTATCATGTACACTGATGGCTTCAAAAATTTGTGCACCACAATAGCCCATACGATTGACATCAGCAATATATAAGCTTACAAAATAGCCTTACAACTCAAATAAATCAGCTGCACTTAAGCCGGTTAATTCCATTATCGTTGCATCGTCTAAGCCTTTTGCTCTCATAGACTTGGCAATTTCAAATTTGCCCTCTGCCTTGCCCTCTGCCTTGCCTTTTTCTTCAGCGTCGTTGAGCATCGTGTGGTGTGTTCGCCACTTGTCCGTGTACTGGTCGTAGGACTCTTT
>JAYWHD010000112.1:0-7570 GCA_043777895.1 Betaproteobacteria bacterium
ATATATAACACATATATAGTAAATATATAGTACATATATAACACATATATGTACATATGTAAAATATATATAGAATATACACAACATATACAAAATATACAACATATATAACATATAAAACATATATGTTATATAATATTATCACTATATTTATTAATTATTATTTTTTAGCCTATGAATCAATCTTTATCGCCTCGTCAATTATTTGTAACTACTGCCTTGCCTTATGCCAATGGTTCTTTTCATATTGGTCATATTATGGAGTATATTCAAGCGGATATTTGGGTTCGTCATCAACGTATGGGTGGACACGCCGTTAATTTTGTAGGGGCAGACGATGCCCACGGTGCACCAATTATGATTGCAGCTGAAAAGCAAGGCATCACCGCACAAGACTTCGTTACACGTATTGCTAAAGGACGACAAGCTTATTTAGACGGCTTTTACATTGAATTTGATCATTGGCACTCAACCGAATCACCCGAAAATACTGAATTAGCACAACAAATATACCGCGACCTACGCCAAGAGGGATTTATTGATATTAAAACGATTGAACAGTTTTATGACCCTGAAAAAGCTATGTTTTTAGCGGATAGATATATTAAAGGTAATTGTCCAAAGTGCGGGGCAAATGACCAATATGGTGATAACTGTGAACAGTGCGGTGCTGTTTATTCACCGACTGATTTAATCAATCCACGCTCTGCTTTAAGTGGTGCAACGCCCATTTTAAAATCATCTGAACATTACTTTTTTAAGCTGTCTGACCCGCGTTGTGTTCAATTTTTAGAAAGTTGGACTCAAGATGGTAAACTTCAATCCGAAGTGGCTAATAAAGTAAAAGAATGGTTTAGTATACGCTGCAATGCTGATGGAACGACTAGCACCGGTTTGAATGATTGGGATATCTCACGCGATGCCCCTTATTTTGGCATTGAAATTCCTGATGCCCCTGGTAAGTATTTTTATGTTTGGTTAGACGCACCTATCGGTTATTTAGCTTCGCTGAAACACCTACTCACTAAACGCAGCGGTGATACGAATGCCTATGACAACTATATGGCTAAGCCTAATCTAGAACAGTATCACTTTATTGGTAAAGATATTGTGACTTTTCATACTTTATTTTGGCCAGCGATGCTACATTTTAGTGGTAGAAAAACGCCTGATAATATCTTTGTTCATGGGTTTTTAACTATTAATAAAGGTGAAAAAATGAGTAAAAGCCGTGGTACTGGGTTAGATCCGCTTAAATACTTAACTTTGGGTATGAATCCAGAATGGCTGCGTTATTACCTTGCAGCTAAATTATCCTCAAAAAATGAGGATATTGACTTCAACGCTGATGATTTTATGTTGCGTGTAAACAGTGATTTAATTGGAAAATTTGTTAATATTGCCAGCCGTGCAGTTAAATTTATTCCTAATAATACCTTGGTAGCGACCACACAAGATGCTAGTGCCGTTACATTAATACAACTATGTCAGCAATACTTTGAAGATCGCGAATACAGCAAAGCATTGCGTGAGATTATGGCTTATGCTGATAAAATAAATACAGACTTTGACAGTGCTGCCCCTTGGAAGTTAATAAAAGCAGGTGAAATCGCGGCAGCTGCACAAATAGCAACAAGTAGTATTCAAGCTTTTAAAGTATTAACTATTTGCTTAAAACCTGTACTGCCTCACTTAGCAACACAGGTTGAAGTTTTTTTAAACTGTGAACCCTTAAACTGGTCAAATGCAGCTAATGTGCTGCCAGAAAACCATGTGATTGGTCAATACCAACATTTAATGCAACGGGTTGATATTAAACAATTAGATGCTTTATTTGAAACATCAGTCGCTGAAGCATCAGTCGCTATAGAAAAGACAGAGGTGCCTACACCTGTTGCCATATTAAATATGACAGAGATTGCACCGACTATTACTATTGATGACTTTGCTAAAATAGATTTACGTATTGCTAAGATTATTGACTGTGAATGGGTTGTCGGCTCAAAAAAATTATTACGCTTAACCTTAGATATAGGCGAAGGCTATACCCGTACTGTCTTTAGTGGTATTGCCAGTGCTTATCAACCTGAAACGTTGATTGGTAAATTAACGGTGGTTGTCGCTAATCTTGCCCCTAGAACTATGAAATTTGGTGTCAGTGAGGCGATGGTATTAGCCGCGAGTGCCCAAGGTGATAAAGGCATCTATATCTTAGAACCGATGGCGGGTGCAGTTGCTGGTATGCGAATTAATTAAATATAACTATAACTTATGCGACATTACTCTCGTCCGACTGATACATCTAGTGATTTAAAAAAGTTACCTAGCCATAATGATTGGCGGGTTATTTTAGAGTTATTACCGTATGTGTGGCAGTATAAAGGGCGAGTATTAGCCGCTATTATTTGCTTAGTTTTAGCTAAATTAGCGGTTGTTTCTGTCCCACTCGTACTTAAACAATTGGTTGATGGCTTGAACATACAGACAGAATCACTGAATCCATTACGCTTTGCACCCTTAGGTTTAGTGATTGCTTATGGGGCATTGCGTTTTTCAACGTCATTGTTTACTGAATTGCGTGAGTTTTTATTTATTCACGTTACGCAAAGTACTACGCGTACTTTGGCTAAATTAACGTTTATGCGTCTACACGGGT
Organism: Betaproteobacteria bacterium; assembly: GCA_043777895.1. Lineage (GTDB taxonomy): Bacteria > Pseudomonadota > Gammaproteobacteria > Burkholderiales > Burkholderiaceae_C > JBDLSY01. The sequence continues at coordinate 2,657 of JAYWHD010000112.1, forward strand.
TATCGCTACGCTTTCATTTAAGCCGCCGTACAGGGCAAGTCACCCGTGAAATTGACCACGGTGTACGCGGTATCAGTAGCCTCATTAACTTTACGCTGTATAACATTGTGCCGACACTGGTTGAATTTGCTTTAGTGATTGCTTATTTATCGTGGGCATATTCATGGGAGTTTAGTATTATTGTTATGGTGAGTGTCATAGTGTACAGCCAGTACACTATCAAAATTACCAATTGGCGAACCCAGATGCGCCGCGCGTGGAATGATTTAGAAAGCAAGGCTCAAAGCCGTGCAGTAGACAGTTTACTAAACTTTGAAACGGTTAAATACTTTGGCAATGAATCTTGGGAGGTTAAACGTTATGACGAAATATTGGCCGATAGCGAACAAGCTGCTATTCGTAGTCAGCAAGGTTTAAATATTTTAAACATTGGACAACAATTGATTATTGGTATTGCTTTAACCTTAATGGTATGGCGTGCGGTCGTGGGTGTGCAGGCGGGGCAAATGACTTTAGGCGATTTAGTTTTAGTCAATGCCTTTTTAATTCAAATGTATATTCCGCTTAATTTTTTAGGTGTGATATACCGCGAAATTAAACAATCATTGACGGATATGGAACGTTTATTTACTTTACTTAAAGCCGAACGTGAGGTACAAGATATACCCAATGCACCTGATTTAATTTTAAAGGGTGGGGCAATTGAATTTAAAACGGTTGATTTTGCTTATGATGCCAACAAAGACATGCTTAATTATCGCCCTATTTTACAAACACTTAATTTGACTATTGCTGCTGGCACTGTGTGTGCGATTGTGGGGGCTAGTGGGGCAGGAAAAAGCACTTTAGCCCGTTTATTGTTTCGCTTTTATGATGTACAAAAGGGTCAAATTTATATTGATGGACAAGCCATTAATCAAGTAACGCAAGACAGTTTACGCCGTGCAATCGGTATTGTACCGCAAGATACTGTTTTATTTAATGATACTATTGGCTACAATATTGCCTACGGTCAGCCAGCGTGTACTCAACTAGATATTGAGCAAGCCGCTAAGACAGCACATATTCATGAGTTTATTATGCGTTTACCACAAGGGTACAATACAATGGTCGGTGAACGCGGACTAAAATTAAGCGGCGGTGAAAAGCAACGGGTCGCCATTGCAAGAACCGTCCTAAAAAACCCAGCTATTTTGATTTTAGATGAAGCCACCTCGGCTTTAGACAGCCATACAGAAGCCAATATTCAACAGCAACTAAAAGATATTTCTAAGTGTCGTACTACTGTAGTGATTGCTCACCGACTATCAACTATAGTAGATGCCGATAAAATTATTGTGATGGACGCAGGTCAAGTCGTTGAAGTGGGTAGTTTTGAAGAATTACTCAAAACTCCTAGTTATTTTGCTGCCCTTTGGACGCAACAACAAGGTGATACTGAATCCTTAGCAGAATCAATGTAAATTTTTAATTTTTGTTTAATACAATGCTTTATTTAAAACTGTGTCGCCTAAACTAACTAAACTGTCTAAACCTTATAGTGAACCTGCAATGACCTTAGACAGTGTTATTCCAGCATACGACAATATTAATAACAGTCAAGCGACACCGTTTGACTTGACTCATTTTTTGGCAAATTTACCGTCCACGCCAGGTGTTTATCGTCATATTGATAAACAAAATACTGTACTGTATGTCGGTAAGGCAAAAAATCTAAAAAATCGAGTCAATAGTTATTTTACTAAACAATTGCCTAGCCCGCGTATTGCTTTAATGGTGACAAAAATAGTCCGTATAGAAATTACGGTGACCCGTTCAGAAGCAGAAGCTTTACTATTAGAAAATAATTTAATTAAAGCTTTAAATCCACGTTATAACATTGTGTTTCGTGATGATAAGTCATATCCATTGCTTCGTTTTACGTTGCACGAATTCCCACGTATGACGTATTATCGCGGTGCATTGGATAAAAAAGCTAATTATTTTGGGCCTTATCCCAGTGGTTGGGCTGTTAAAGAAACCATTACATTGTTGCAAAAAATATTTTTATTACGAAATTGTACGGATAGTTTTTTTGCCCACCGTACTAGAGCTTGTTTACAACATCAGATAGGGCGTTGTTCTGCTCCTTGTGTGGGTTTAATTAATGCTGAAAATTATCACCTTGATGTGAATAATGCTACGCGATTTTTACAAGGCAAGACTCAAGATGTATTGGACGAGTTAGCCAATAAAATGAATCGTTATGCACAGGAGTATGCTTTTGAACAAGCCGCAGTCATACGCGATCAAATGGCGGCGTTGTCTAAGTTACAGCATCAACAAGTTATGGATAATCAAGGCGACCAAAATGTAGATATTATTGCTTTAATTAAAGTATCAGGTTTAATTGTATTAAACCTTGCTATAGTGCGTAATGGTAAACATTTAGGTGATAGACCTTATCGCCCTGCACATACTGAACAAGCCAGTTTTTCGGAGATATTAGAAGCGTTTATTATGCATCATTATGATGGGGCGGGTTTAACAATGCCTTCGGTGCTAATTGTCAATTTAAGTATTGAATCGGATCAAATAATAAACAATAATATAAACAATAATATAAACAATAGCGATAAAAATGAATATTTAACCTTATATAATAAAGCACTGTTACAGTCTTTATTAAGCGAGCGAGCGGGGCATTCTGTAATGATATTACAAAAACCACAAGGGGCGCGGCGCTTATGGTTGGAACAGGCAATACGTAATGCTGAAATGGCAGCAGCACGTTTTTTAAGCGAACAAAATACATTATTTGACCGTTTAAAACAATTAATAATAATATTAAAATTAAACTCAAGTATAAAATCAAATATAGATAATAATATAGATAATAATATAGATAAAAATATAGATAAAAATATAGATAAAAATAATATACAAGGAAATATACAAGAGAATATACAAAATATTCGTATTGAGTGTTTTGATATTAGTCATACTTCGGGTGAAGCAACCCAAGCCAGTTGTGTTGTATTTGAAAAAATTAACTTACAGACTAAACAATATAAGCGTTTTAATATTACTAATATTATACCGGGTGATGATTACGCCGCGATGAAACAAGTACTAATGCGTTATTATGGGCGTATAGTCGCGATGGAAATACCTCGCCTACCTGATATAGTATTAATTGATGGGGGTATAGGGCAGGTCGCTATAGCAAAAGCAGTATTCATTAGCTTAGGATTAAATACACAACTTCATCGTATTGTGGGTGTAGCTAAAGGTGAAGATAGAAAAGTGGGTTTGGAGACTTTAATTTTTGCTGATGGGCGATTATCATTAAACTTACCACATAATAGCCCAGCATTGATGTTATTGGCATTGATTCGTGATGAAGCACATCGTTTTGCAATTACAGGTATGCGTTCAAAACGGGCTAAAACACGTAATACCAGTACTTTAGAACATATTGAAGGAATTGGTCCTAAACGGCGTAAGGCATTATTGTCTCGCTTTGGTGGTATAAGTGGAGTAGAGCAGGCTACTTGCGAAGATTTAGCAACCGTTGAGGGTATCTCGGATATTTTGTCAAAGAAAATTTATATACAGCTGCACGGACAGTGATTAAATTTTTTAATAAGTTACTATAGTCAATTTACTTTAATTTAAATAGTATAACAAGTAGTAAATAAACACATTATAGATAATCAGTATTATCAATAATACATGTAATCTATTATAATAAAATATTATCAATATATTATCAATATATTATCAATATATTACATTAATGAATCATTAAAATGATAATATCAAACTTAGGCGTATATTTAAACCCATTCACCGATTATGGCTTTAAGAAGTTATTCGGTGAAGAGTCTTCCAAAGGGTTTTTATTAGATTTTGTGAATACTGTATTGCCACAACACCATCAAATTACTAGTTTAGAGTATTCTAAAAATGAGCATTTAGGGTTTAATAATGATGATAGAAAAGCGATTGTAGATATTCACTGTAAGACGCACAGTGGCGAAACGATTATTATAGAATTACAAAAATATAAGCAGAATTTTTTTAAAGACCGCAGTATCTATTATGCCAGCTTTCCGATTATAGAGCAAGCAAAAAAAGCGAGTGGAGTTATGAGTTGAAAGCAGTATATACTATAGGGATACTAGACTTTGTGTTTGATGACGATGACAATGATATTGTGATTCATACGGTGCAGTTAAAAGACCAAAACAATACGTTGTTTTATGATAAGTTAAGCTTTATATACATTACGATGCCGAAATTTAATAAACGTGCGGAGGATTTATTAAGCCATCAAGAAAAATGGTTATACTTATTTAAGCATTTGGCGGCTTGTGATGAAGTGCCAAGTATCTATACTCAAGATAATTTATTTAAAGAAGTCTTTGAGAAAGCTAAGTTAGCATTATTAAGTCACGAAGAATAGCATGTATACCATTCATCATTAAAAAGGCATTGGGATTTAAGCAATTCAATTGAAGACGCTAGGAATCAAGGCAAAGCAGAGGGTATATTAGAGGGTAAATTAGATGGAATATTAGAAGTTGCAAGAAATTTAAAGCAAGCAGGTTTATCTATAGATAGTATCATATTAGCCACAGGCTTAAGCGAAGCACAGATAAAAATACTGTAATATTTATTACACACATATAAAAAAAGAATTTTAATATGAAATAAAATAAAAAATCCTGATGGTATGCCGCTTACTACAATATATTATATTGTACATCCAAGAAATGGCGGGTATTTTGGAACATTTGGCATGACGGTATTCGAGTAGGTTTTAGAATGAATAAGGCTCATTGTAAAGATACCATTGAGTTGTATAAAAAATCAATAGGATTATTAAATAATATTAAAGGGCTTACCCCATGAATTTGCTTTGTCTAGCAG
>JAYWHD010000113.1:0-2708 GCA_043777895.1 Betaproteobacteria bacterium
AAGATCTTGATCTGCCGCCATTACCACCGCAAGGCAATTTTTTCCCATAAAAATTATAGAGAATTATGCATATTCATATATTAGGTATTTGTGGTACTGCTATGGGCGGTATTGCTTTATTGGCACGCAGTGCGGGGCATACGGTAACGGGCTGTGACATCGGTGTTTATCCGCCTATGAGTACGCAATTACACGCACAAGGTATCAATTTAATAACGGGCTGGGACGATGAACAATTGCGTCCAGAAATTGATTTGTATGTCATTGGCAACGCCTTGTCACGCGGAAATCCATTGGTTGAAGCTATTTTAAATAGAGGTTTACCTTACACCAGTGGTGCGCAATGGTTGTCAGATTATGTTTTACAAGGCCGTTGGGTTTTGGCGGTTGCAGGTACACACGGTAAAACGACTACCAGTGCCATATTAGCGTGGATGCTTGAATACGCTGGTTTTAAACCCGGTTTTTTAATTGGCGGTGTACCGCATAACTTTGGTATCTCTGCCCGTTTAGGTGAGACTGATTTTTTTGTGATTGAAGCCGACGAATATGACACTGCTTTTTTTGATAAACGCAGTAAATTTGTTCATTATCGCCCACGTACGGCTATATTAAATAATTTAGAATTTGACCATGCTGATATTTTTCCTGATTTATCGGCAATTGAAACGCAGTTTCACCATTTAGTCCGTACCATACCCAGCGTGGGTGCGGTAATAGTGAATCAAGCTGTGAATCAATCGGCGTTGCAACGTGTGATTGCGCGCGGTTGTTGGAGTGAAACATACACATTTGATGGTAGCGACAATTCAAAAAGCTCTAATACAGACTGGCGTATTGGGGCTGTATTTGAGGAGGGCTGTTATGAAATATGGCATCAAAATGTCTTACAAGGTGTGGTTAATAGTACTTTAAGTGGTGAGCATAACCGTAGCAATGTGTTGGCAGCAGTGATAGCTGCCCGTCATATTGGAATTACACCCGCTATATCTATTGCCGCGATGAATACCTTTCAATCCGTCAAACGCCGTATGGAGTTACGCGGTACAGTCAATAATATTCGTGTGATTGATGATTTTGCCCATCACCCTACTGCGATTGCTACCACCTTAGCAGGTTTACGTGGCACAGTGGGGGCTGGACGAATTTTAGCGGTACTTGAACCACGCTCTAACACAATGAAATTAGGCGTTATGAAAGATGCCTTAGCCGATAGTTTATGCGACGCTGATATTGTATTTGGTTACGGTGAAAGCTTAGGTAAAAATGCCTTAGGGTGGGATTTAGTCGCCGCTTTAAGTTCTTTGGGCAATCAAGCAAGTGTTTATGATAATTTAGAGTCGTTAGTGCAGGCAATTGTAGTAACCGCTCAAGCAGGTGATACGGTTGTTTGTATGAGTAATGGTGGTTTTGGCGGCGTACACGAGAAAATTTTGCAAGCGTTAGTAAAAAAATAAGTAATAATCAAATAAATAATAACTTAATAATAAGTTGATAATAAGTTGATAATAAGTTGATAATTTAATAATATTTATATAAAAATACTTAAAAATAGTAAAAGCAGTTAAAATAACAGGCTTACTTAAATATTTTAAGTAAATAGCGACGTAGGTTGTACAAGCGCAATGTTCTATTGCCACCTAACGACGTACATCAGGAGCAGTTATGCCTAAGATGAAGACCAAGAAAAGCGCGGCTAAACGCTTAACTATCCGTGCAGGCGGCACAATTAAACGCGGACAAGCGTTTAAACGCCATATTTTGACTAAGAAAACCACTAAAAACAAACGTGCTTTACGCGGTACAGTCAATGTAACTGCAGCTGATGCAGGCAGTGTTCGCCGTATGATGCCTTATGCTTAATAAGTCACTGACTACTTAAGTATTAAATAATACTGATATTAATTTGTATTAATTTGTTTTAAATTTTTTTGTCTTAAAAGGATAAATTATGCCTCGCGTAAAACGTGGTGTCACGGCTAGAGCCCGTCACAAAAAAGTACTTGCCTTATCAAAAGGTTTTCGTGGTCGTCGTAATAATGTATACCGTGTTGCTAAACAAGCAGTTATGCGTGCGGGACAATATGCCTATCGCGACCGTCGTAACAAAAAACGCGTATTCCGCCGTTTATGGATTGCCCGCATTAATGCTGCAAGCCGTATGTTAGGTGTGACTTACAGTGTGTTAATTGCTGGTTTGAAAAAAGCCAACATTGCTTTAGACCGCAAAGTTATGGCGGATATGGCTGTTAATGACAAGCTTGGTTTTGCTGCTGTAGTATCTGCTGCACAAAAAGCACTGGCTTAATTAATATTTGCTTAGCTTAAGTATTGCAGTTTAGTACTGTATTTAGGTAATTTAAATACTAATTTAAGTTATCTAAATACTAATATAATGGTTATAATCAACAACGGTATAAACAAAAAACGCTTTAGTTTGATTAACTAAAGCGTTTTTTATTTGGTGGCTCGAGGCGGGATTGAACCACCGACACGCGGATTTTCAATCCGCTGCTCTACCAACTGAGCTATCGAGCCAATATTTTATAGTGTAAATATACACTTATACATAAGTATAAGTATAAAAAAATTATAAGCATATTTAATGTAAAATTATAGCATGAAAAAAGATTTAATAACTCAATCTTTGTTGAATAAGCATTTCTCTGAATCATCTATAGCGGTAGATGTGTGTGTACTAGGGGCTG
>JAYWHD010000114.1:0-2694 GCA_043777895.1 Betaproteobacteria bacterium
TAATCAGGCTTGAAGCTTTGCGTCATTGCTTGCGGGTGATGATGCATAATTTGATGATAAAAATCTCGCCAAATTAACTCATTTAGCCATACAGCTGCCCCTTCAGTATGAAGGCGTTGTAAAGCTTCATTGACTAATTGACGCACACTAATCGTCCCAAAGCGTAAATGAACCGATAAATAACTAGGTCCTTTGATAGCAGGAAAATTACGCGTATCAGCATAACTTGCCATACGCTTAATAAAGTCGTCCAACATAAAATTAGCACCGCTAACACCAGCGGGTGTCAGCATGGTATGATTTTCGTCAAAACCTAATTGATTCAAAAATGTTTTATCTTGCCATAGTAAATTATCAACGGTAGGTGTAGTACAGCTAAATGCTTTTACGTAACGCTCTACAGGATAGGCTTGGGTATAAAAACCATTGGCTGCATTTAACTTTTTAAGCCAAGCATTTTTATAGGGTGTAAAAACACTGTAACGGTTATTTTGTTGCGACATTATTTCATTGCGTTCAAATATAATATGGTCTTTATAGGTATATAACTGCTGCTGCTGTGCCATTAAAATATTGGCGACTGCCGCATCGCGTATTAAAGACTGCGGCTCATCATCATGATTAACGTATACCGCTTGTACTTTTAATGTCTTAGCCAGTGACGGAATTAACTCGGTTGGATTGCCCACTAATACCGTTAAAGCCCCGCCATACCGCCATAAAATAGTGTCTAACTCTAACAAGCTATCCCAAATAAAGCGAACACGGCGGTCTTGTCTAGGCAGATGTTGCAAAATACCTGTATCAAATACAAATACACACTGTGTAGTCCCGGCAGATGTATCGGCTTGCTTTAAAGCATGGTACAAGCCCGCATTGTCTGATACTCTTAAATCTCTTCGAAACCAAAATAATGTATTCATATTAATCTGTTTATTTAATCTGTTTATATCAGTGTATGTATATTAATTAACCCATTAATTAGACTGCGAATTTAAAGTTGTTTCTCCTTGCCAGTAGGCATCAGTATGATGGCCTACTCGCTTAAGTTCTGCTAACTTAATAGGGTATTGGCGTAACCAGTTGAGTAAATCTTCACCGCTAGCACGGCGAATAGTAATCACCCAAGGCGGCGTATCACTGACTTTAGCCTCAATATTAGCGGCACTTAAACTGGCTTGAACGGCTTCTAAGTTAGACAAATCACCAGACGAGATGGCTTCATTTTTAGGCTGTGCTTTCACTTGTGCCGATAATATTTTTACCTTAGTTAAAGTAGCTTGTGCCACAGGAATACTGGTTTTAAAACGTTTTAAATCGCTTAATGCTGGGTCAATAAAGCCTGAATATAAGCCACCTAAAACAACCACAAGCAAGGCAATAGATATAAATAACCGCTCACGCGGTGCGCGGCTGTCCCATAAATAATTAAATATAGCTAACAATTTCATTATTACTCCAAAATAAAATTAATACTTTTATCAGCAAGACGCTCCGATAAGCTATTTATTTGTACTTCATCAACGCCTGAACTTTTCAGGATAGTCATATTTAAAGTAACGCTTAAACGAGAGCCCTGCCACGACAATTGGGTTACCGCTTTGCTAGGCCAATCACTGGGTAAGTATGACAAAGCTTGTAGCAATGTTAAAGGTGTATCATTGTTGATAAGCAAGTCTTTGGTATTATTTTGTAAACCTAAAGCTTGTTCTAACTGGGCTACTGGCTGGCTACTTAAGGGTGTATTAGGTAAAGCTTCTTTAAATAAACGGGCTATTTCAGCCTCAATGTGTTGTGTGTATACCAAGCCATTACGCCGAGTTAAACCTAAGTTTACTAATAATACTAAACAGCATAAACTAATTAAGATGATAGCAACACGCCAATACTGCCAACGACTACCTTGATGACGCGTACTGGTAAATGCAAGTGTTTCATTACGGCGTAACATGTAAGCCGTTAAAATAGGTACGGTAGTATTTGCTGGTGTGGGAGCTGCCCCCGCCCCCGTGTCGTCATACCATAATAACCAGTCTTCTAACACATATTCGCCAAAGTCTAATAGATACGCCGTTAAAGGAACGGTAATACGCTCTACTTGTTGAACGTCTTTAAAGTAAGCAGCAATATTTGCTAAAGTTAATTTAGCCACTGTTGCAACAGAAAATCGATGCTTACCCAAAGGTTTTATTGCCAGTTGTAACTGATAAATATCTATTAATACAGTGTCTTCTAATTTTGCACGTAAAGCAATATCACGCCGATTAGCAGGTAACGGCGGTAAAGTAACGCTATATAAAGGGGCATCAATCGGGTGTAAGGCTAAACGGGCTTTAGGATATTGTTGCAATGCTTGACTAAATCCCATACGAGTATTAGCCTTAGCACCTAGTATTAATACATCGGTACTAGAGTGTAGTATTTTTGCTAACGGGTCAGTGTGCCAGTGGCTGGTCAAAGGAGGTAAAACAATCAGTTCAGACATAAAGTAGCTATTATTAATAGTTTAATCATTAAAACTTGGATTTTTAATCACATTCACTGCAATAGTGATTCAAATATGATTTTACAATGTTGTTTCAGTTTAATTGTTTAGCCGAGTACTGGAGCTTCTAATGCCTCTCTCTATTTCCAATTTTTTATCTTTATTTGAAAAGATAGACACCTTTAAAGTTAAAATACAGCATAAAAGTG
>JAYWHD010000115.1:0-2676 GCA_043777895.1 Betaproteobacteria bacterium
ATTTGATTTGATTTTATTTGTACAATGATATTAACTTAAGTTTTTTAAGTTAATATCTTGATTTAATTAAAAGGTTATAAAAATGTCTAAATATAAAAATGAAGGTGGGCAGCCACGAGAAAAATGTATGGTTGCTGCTTATGTATTGATAGAAAACTATGGAGCAAGTCAAGAAGATGTTGCTAAAGTTATGAAATGTAGTAAATCCACTATACATTATTGGTATAAAGAAAAGAAAAATCAAGAAATAATAGCAAACTTACAAAATCAAATTGCTTGTGCAAAAGAGTATATTGATGATTTAGCTGGACAGCTAAATTTAATTGAATTTAATCCAAATAATTAAATAACTATTTGCAATATTTGGTTTAAGAAAAAATATTATTACATAAAGGGATTAATCATGAGTGAACATTTTGATCTTACTAAACTTCAAAAATTAGATATTACCGAAATAGAAAAAGTTGCTCGACAACATGCAAATGGGCGACTAACACAAAAACAACAAAGACTAATCTCTTATTGGTCAGAACAAGCACTACAAGCAATACAATGTTTAGCAAAAACAATGTCTTATTCACAAGAAATTGCATTGCAAAGTAATACTTTTTCAAATAATTCAGCAAATAATTCCCTTAGATATGTAATACAAACTTCTTCATCAAGTCCTGAAGAGAAGCGTGATGCCTATAGGCATTCAGAAAATATTAATTGTGAAACACTTCGCGCTAATGTACAAATGAATAAAGATAATAATGACACATACAAATACATTGCTGCTGCTGGTGTTGGTGCTGCAATTCTTGGTGTTGCGTATTTTCTTAAATCAAAAGAATAAATTAAATGTATATATTAGACTTCTTTCAAAACTGTATTTATACGAGAAAAGCTTTGATTTTAAGGCGACCTACCTATAAATAACGCTTAGAATTAGGATTTCTAAGATTAAAGCATAAAACAGGATTAAAAAAATCTTAAATTCTGAAAATCTTGATTTAAACTTTAATTTTTAAAGCTTAGAAACATATTTTTTATTTTTAATAGTTTTGAAAGAACTCTACTATAAATATACACCCTCAACTAAATCAAAATAACCCAAAATGACAAAAACAGCAATTGTTTGGTTTAAAACCGATTTAAGGCTGGCTGACAATGAAACACTCATTAAAGCCTTGGCAAGCCATGAACACATTGTGCCTGTATATTGTTTTGATGAAGCACACTTTAAAGAAACCGCATTTGGATTTAAAAAAATGGGGGCGTATAAAGCACAGTTTTTATTGGAATCTGTAGAGGATTTAAAGCGTAGCTTACAAAATTTAGGTTCAGATTTATTAATATTACAAGGAAAACCTGAAATAGAACTGCCAAAAATAGCCGCTGTGTACTATGCCCAAACAGTACTCGCTAAAGCAGAAATTGCCTATGAAGAAAAAGCTACTGAAAGATTGGTACAAAATGCCTTGCTAAAACAGGGCTGTGCGTTGGATACATACCACACCCATACTTTGTATCACCCACAAGACTTGCCTTTTGAATCTGCCAATACGCCTGACGTATTTACTAATTTTAGAAGAGCCGTTGAGAAACAATCCACTATACGTAGCGTGTTTAAGCCGCCTGTACGTATTCATTCACCGATATTGCCTAAGTCTGATTTACCCACATTAGCAAACCTTGGGCTTTTAAAACAAACGATAGATACAAGGGCAGTGCTACCCTTTAAAGGCGGTGAAACCGCAGCAATGAACCGATTAAAACATTATTTTTTTGAGACACAGAGTTTATCTACTTATAAATTAACCCGTAATGGTTTAATTGGTGCAAATTATTCGTCTAAATTTTCGCCTTGGCTGGCTTTAGGGTGTTTATCTGCTAAAACTATTATTGAGCACATTAAACAGTACGAAAGTATTTATACCGCTAACGATTCTACCTACTGGTTGCAGTTTGAATTATTATGGCGAGATTTTTTTCAGTTTATGTTTGTAAAGTATCCAACGCAATTGTTTCAAATAGCGGGGATTCATCAAGAGACTTATACTCAATCAGTTAAACCGATTATTGCCAATAAAACCAATAAGTTTGCATTACAAAGCCTGCAAGATTGGATCAATGGCAATACGCCGAACGCATTTATCAATGCCAATATGCGTGAATTAAACGCCACAGGTTTTATGAGTAACCGAGGTAGGCAAAATGTCGCTAGTTATTTTTGTCATCATTTAAAGCTAGACTGGCGATGGGGTGCGGCCTATTTTGAACACGCATTAATTGATTATGACGTGTGCAGTAACTGGGGCAACTGGGCTTATATCGCAGGTGTGGGTAATGACCCTAGGCCTGACAGAGTATTTAATGTTGAAAAGCAAGCACACGATTATGATAAAAAAGGCGAATACAGGCAATTATGGCTTTAAATTTTCGGCATTACTGATGGCACAACAAAATTAACTGAATCTTCCAAAGTAGTAATACCTTTAATTTTTTGAATTAAAAAATTGATTGTATCAGGGTGTACATCAAGCATTGGCTTGGTTGAATTTAGCTTATGACTGTGTATGATATTGATAATTTAGGTAATGTTCAAATAAAACTGATGCAAGCAATTTAATACTTAAGAAGTAACTAGTAAAGTAACTAGCCTAACATATTAATGTAAATACTATAAAAGTT
>JAYWHD010000116.1:0-7425 GCA_043777895.1 Betaproteobacteria bacterium
TGCCTAGTTACAATACAATATTGAATATCTTTAATGATTCAGCAAAATGGTCAAACAATGATAATGTGCTGGTTTTGTATTGAAAATTAAAGGTACTTGTTTCTAGGGACTCTTTTTTAAACTCTAAACTTTAAATTTCATAAATAAATATGACCAAACAATTTGACCTTATCGTAATTGGTGCTGGCCCTGGTGGTTATGTCGCTGCTATTCGTGCCGCACAATTAGGCTTTAAAGTAGCCTGCGTTGATGAATGGCAAAATGCCAAAGGCGGTGCTGCCCCTGGAGGAACGTGTACAAATGTTGGGTGTATTCCTTCCAAAGCTTTGTTGCAAAGTTCAGAGTATTTTGAACAGGCGAATCATCATTTTGCTGACCACGGCATTACTGCCAGCAAAGTCAGTATGGACGTGGGCGTAATGTTGTCTCGTAAAGACACTGTCGTCAAGCAAAATAACGATGGCATTTTATACTTATTTAAAAAAAATAAAATTGATTTTTACCACGGCCGTGCTTCATTTTTAGCGGCAAAAGAAGGGGCTTATGAAATAGCAGTTTCAGGTAAAAAGTCAGATACTTTAAGTGCAAAACATATTATTATCGCCACAGGTTCAAGTGCGCGTGCTTTACCACAGATTGCTTTTGATGAAGAGGTGATTTTATCTAATGATGGGGCATTAAAAATAGCCACAACGCCTAAAAAATTAGGTGTAATTGGGGCGGGTGTTATTGGCTTAGAAATGGGCAGTGTTTGGCGTAGGCTTGGGTCAGAAGTGACGGTGTTGGAAGGTTCAAAAAACTTTTTAAGTGCAGTTGATGAAACTATTGCTAAAGATGCACATAAACTATTTACTAAACAGGGTTTAAATATCCAGTTGGGTGTGCAAATTACCGACATTAAAAAAACTAAAAAAGGTGTAAGCGTTACATACACTGATAGTACAGGTACGGTACTTAATTTAGAATGTGATAAATTAATCGTCAGTGTTGGTCGTTCACCTAATACGGCTGGCCTAAATACGCAAGCGGTTGGGCTACAACTAGATGAACGCGGGGCTGTGGTGGTCAATGATTTATGCCAGACTAATTTACCCAACGTATGGGCAGTGGGTGATGTGGTGCGCGGTCCAATGTTGGCACATAAAGCTGAAGAAGAGGGCGTTGCAGTTGCCGAACGTTTGGCCGGTCAGCATGGTCATGTTGATTTTAACGTGATTCCGTGGGTGATTTATACTAGCCCAGAAATTGCTTGGGTAGGTCGCAGCGAGCAACAACTAAAAGCCGATGGTGTTGCTTATAAAGTCGGCAGCTTTCCTTTTTTAGCCAACGGCCGAGCCCGTGCTTTGGGTGATACGTCAGGACAAATTAAAATGTTAGCTGATGAAACAACTGATGAAATATTAGGTGTGCATATTATTGGTCCTCAAGCCAGCGAGTTAATTGCTGAAGCTGTGATGGCGATGGTATTTAAAGCAAGCAGTGAAGATGTTGCTCGAATTTGTCATGCTCATCCTAGCTTAAGTGAGTCAATGAAAGAAGCTGCTTTAGCAGTGGATAAACGTACTTTGAATTTTTAGTGTTTTTTAGTATTAATAAAAATTAATATTATTTAATATTTTTATCAATCTTTTTCAGTAGTTTTTAAGTAGATTTAAAGTGTTTTTAGCTATTTTTTATATTTTTTAGAATAAAAAGCAAAACAATGTTATCAGTTTAAGGTAAAATATTATTTTTGCTATAGATTAATAATGTATAGCAGGTGAGTGGGTAACCCTTATCGGTATCCACTTTTTTGCGTTTTATTTTTTTAAACATCTTAAATATTTCCCAAGTATTTTTTAAACATTTTTGAGTATTCTTTGAGTAATTTATCCATTCAAACCATTGTTGTAGATACCGTAGCAGGTTTTGCTGGCGTAGAGCTGGTTGAAATTGAGCGTCTATCTAAAGGTTTACTGTCTATTACTATAGATGAACCCGACAACCCTTTGGGTGTGAGTATAGCGTATTGTGAGCAGATTACTCGGCAACTTCAGGCTGTTTTTTTTGTAGAGAATATCGTTTATGAGCGTCTAGAAGTGGGTTCACCAGGCGTAAATCGCTCTTTAAATAAGTACGCAGATTTTGTTCGGTTCGCTGGTGAAAGAGTCACTGTTAAATTAACTGAACCGTTCCAAAATCGCAAAACATATACAGGCATTTTACAGTTGCCCATTGCTACAAGTGATTCTGTACAACATTATGAAATTGCTATAGAGAGTAAAAAACTGTCTAAAACACAGCAAAAAAAGCTAGAAAAAGCATTAGATTTAAATTTAAAAGTCCAAGAAATCGCTTTAAATTTTAAATTAGATGACGTTGAATCAGTTCGTTTAGACCCACATTTAGATTTTAAAGGTAAGAATCATGAGTAAAGAGATTTTGGTATTAGTTGATGCGTTGTCGCGTGAAAAAGGTGTAAGTGCTGAGGCAACTTATATTGCCTTAGAACAAGCTATGGCTTCGGCTGTAAAAAAACATAATTTTACTGAAAATGATGTAGATGTTCGTGTTTCAATTAACCGCAATACAGGTCAGTATGAAGCATTTCGTCGCTGGCAAATTATGCTAGATGATGCTGTAGAGATACCTAATTGCCAGTTGGCTTTAAGCGAAGCACGTGAGCAGTTACCCGATGTCCAAGAGGGTGAATTTGTTGAAGAAGACATTGAAGGCGTAGAATTTGGACGCATTGGTGCACAAGCTGCTAAACAAGTAATGATGCAAAAAATTCGTGATGCTGAACGCGAACAAGTACTAATTGATTTTCAAGCTCGCGGTGAACGCATTGTTACGGGTACGGTTAAACGCCTAGACCGCGGCGATGCTATCGTTGAGATTGGTCGCTTAGAAGGGCGTTTGTCGCGAGACAATATGATTCCTAAAGAAAACTTATTTGCAGGAGCACGCTTACGTGCCTACGTGACTAAAATTGATTCAGCGGCACGTGGGCCACAATTAACTCTGTCGCGTACTTCGCCAGAATTTTTAATTGCTTTAGTTGCTAATGAAGTTCCAGAAATTGAACAAGGCTTGTTAATTTTAAAAAGTGCTGCCCGAGACCCTGGTGTGCGTGCTAAGTTAGCCGTTTATTCGCCTGATCCAAAGCGTATTGATCCCATCGGTACTTGTGTAGGTGTTCGTGGTACACGAATCACTGCGGTACGCAATGAGATTAGTGGTGAAAATATAGATATCGTTCTTTGGAACGAAGAACCCAGTCAGTTTGTGGTTGATGCACTCTCACCTGCTCAAGTAAAATCTATTGTAATTGATGAAGATGCTCATAGTATGGACGTGGTGGTTGATGATGAAAATTTAGCGATTGCAATCGGTCGTGGTGGTCAAAATGTGCGTTTAGCTTCTGAATTAACGGGTTGGCGTATTAATTTAATGACAGAGAAAGAATCAGAGAAAAAACAGATTGATGAATTAGAAAATGCTCGCGTAGCCTTTATTAAAGAGCTTGATGTTGATGTTGAAGTTGCTGATATTTTGATTGAACAAGGTTTTACCAGTTTAGAGGAAGTCGCTTACGTCGCTGTTGATGAGTTATTGGCAATTGAATCGTTTGATGAGGATACTGTACAAGAGTTGCGTCGCCGTGCTCGTGCTGCTGTTGTATCACAAAATGCAGTCCGCGATCAAGCCACTGCAAGTAGTGGTGAAGGCTTATTGGCTTTAATTGGTGATGATCGCTTTTTAATTGATATTTTACCAAGGATTGGTGTCTATACACCGGGTGATTTAGCAACATTAGCAGCCGATGAACTATTGGCTGAATTAGCTGTTAGTAAAGGCCGTTTACCGCCAGGTTTAAAGGGTAAGTCCGCTACTGATTTATTAGACCGTTGTAAAAATGAACAACTAGAGCAATTATCGGGCTTGACAGTTGCACGTGCATCTCAATTAATTACAGCGGCACGTATTATGGATGAAATGGCACAGTAAGCATACTATTGATATTGTTTTATGTTGAACTGTGTTTTGTATTAACCTAAATATAAATATAAATATAAATATAAATATAAATATAACACATTAAATATTTGATTTTAACCGAATGTTTTATTGCTATAGTGTGTGTTTAACTATCTTAGAAAGAGATTAAGGAATTTACATGAGTCAAATTACCGTCAGTCAATACGCAGAACAACTGCGTACACCCGTTGCTGTTATATTGTCGCATCTAGAAAAAATAGGTGTACATAAGGCTTCGGCGAGCGACTGGTTGAGTACTGTGGAACAAGAGCAATATGCCAGTACCCGCAAACCTGCTATTCAAGCTACTTTGGGTGTGCGTACTTTAGGTACTAAGTCGGGTGCGTCTCGTTCCACAATAGGTAAACCTAGTAATGGTATTCAGGTTATTACAAAACCAAAACGCCGTCTTTTAGTAGACAGTGTAAATGAATATAGCAACACTGAAACTACTATTGACACAGCCATTGAAGTGCTGATTGATGTGTCAAACCCACCAGCAGTGTTCCAAGTTGAATGTGTGGTTGATGAAGTATCTGTGCCTATAGAGCAAGTAAATTTAAACACTGATTTTACTAGTATTGATACCACTAAGCTTGATAGTACCAAACAAGAAGATATCAATGTTGATGGTATCAAAGAAAATATACCATTAAACCAGCTTGAAAAAGTAAATAAGCCCATAGCATCTGAACCGATTTCAGTTATCTCACCTGATGTATTGAAGCGTCGTGAAGAAGAATCTGAACGTCAGCGTAAGTTGCGTGCGATTCAAGAGGCTGAGTTTGAGAAAAAACAACAGATTACGCAAGCTAAAATTGCAGCTGCTGCCTCACTTAAAATAGCTAAAGCACTGTCGGAAAATCCGCCTGTTTCGTCAGTAGTTGAATCGCCTATAGCTGAATTATCTGTTGTTGAACTACCTATAGCTGAATTGAAACCCGTTCTTGCAATACCTAAGCCGCAAATTGGTGCACCTGTTTTTAATAAAAAACTAAAGCAGTCTATTGTTGAAACCCATAAATTAAAAGTGGCAGTGCCACCTTTGTTAAAAATAACTCCTTCTTCAAAGGCTGATTCTAAACCAGTAGACGCTGTAAAAACGATTGATGCACCCGCTGTAAAAGCAATGAGTGCCAGTGAAAAAGCAATGGCAGATCTGATGGCGGCTAAATCAGCACGTATTGAAGCTGAGAAACTAATTGCTACTGAACGTGAGGCGAAACGAAAAGCAGCGGAGACCAGTACTGCTAATTTACGTGAGCAAATGGCGGCGCCTCCTAAAAAAATGATTAAGCCTGTTCCTATTGAGGGTACATTGCACAAGTCAGCTGTACCCGCTAAATCGGCTAATAGTACATCTAAACCAGCGGCTAAAGTTGCGGTTGTTACAAAAACTATTCGTCAAAATGAGGGGGTAGTCACAGTAGATGACCGTAAAAAGACCAAAGCAAAAGAAGTACGTAGCAACGGTAAGCGTGCTGCAGGTGGTAAAGGCCGTGGCCGTCATGACGAAAATCAGTACGTTCAAGTACCCGTTGAGTTTATTGCCCGTGATATTCATGTGCCTGAAACTGTTTCAGTCGCTGATTTAGCCCATAAAATGTCTGTTAAAGGCGTTGAGGTAGTTAAAGTGCTGATGATGATGGGGCAAATGGTAACGATTAATCAAATTTTAGACCAAGAAACGGCTATGATTGTTGTAGAAGAGTTAGGGCATAAAGCCTTGGCTGCCCGTATTGATGACCCTGAAGTTGATTTGGTAGAAGATGATGAAAGTACAGCAGAATTACATGCCCGTCCGCCTGTAGTTACAGTTATGGGACATGTTGATCACGGTAAAACTTCGTTATTAGATTATATTCGTCGTACTAAAGTAGCTGGTGGTGAGGCAGGTGGAATTACGCAACATATTGGTGCGTACCACGTAACAACAGGCCGCGGTATGATTACCTTTTTAGATACACCTGGGCATGAAGCGTTTACAGCAATGCGTGCTCGTGGTGCTAAAGCGACTGACGTAGTGATTCTTGTTGTTGCCGCTGATGATGGTGTAATGCCACAAACTAAAGAAGCGATTGCCCATGCTAAAGCATCGGGTGTACCTTTAGTTGTTGCAATGACTAAAATTGACAAGCCTGATGCTGCGCCTGAACGCGTTCGCAATGAATTGGTTACTTGTGGTGTAGTCCCTGAAGAGTTTGGTGGTGATTCACCCTTTATTGAAGTATCGGCTAAAACAGGACAAGGTATTGATGCTTTACTTGAGCAAGTATTATTACAAGCTGAAGTGTTAGAATTGCGTGCACCTGTTACTTCACATGCTAAAGGCGTAGTGATTGAAAGTCGTTTGGATAAAGGTAAAGGTGCTGTAGCAACGGTCTTAATTCAAAGTGGTACTTTGCGTCGCGGTGATGTGGTGTTAGCAGGTGCTAGCTTTGGCCGTGTTCGTGCTATGATGGATGAAAATGGTAAGCTCATTAATGAGGCAGGGCCTTCTATTCCTGTAGAAATTCAAGGTTTAACCGATGTACCCAATGCAGGTGATGAAGTGATGGTATTAGCTGACGAGCGTAAAGCCCGTGAGTTAGCTTTATACCGTCAAGGTAAGTTCCGTGATACCAAATTATCTAAACAAAGTGCCGCAAAAATGGCTGATATGTTTGAAAATATGGGTGAAGGTGAGAAGAAAACTTTAAATGTGATTGTTAAGGCCGACGTGCAAGGTTCACAAGAAGCTATTGCCCATTCTATCGGTAAGTTAGCCAATGATGAAGTCCGTGTACATATTGTTCATACTGGTGTAGGCGGCATTACTGAAAGTGATATTAACTTAGCTGCGGCTAGTCAGTCGTTAGTGATTGGTTTTAATACCCGTGCTGATGCCAGTGTACGTAAAGTCGCTGAAGGCTTAAATGTTACTATCCTTTATTACAGTATTATTTATGATGCAGTAGATTATTTAAAAGCTGCTTTGTCAGGTATGCTTGCACCAGAACAACGTGAAGAAATACTAGGTTTAGTGGAAGTACGTCAAACGTATGATATTTCTAAAATTGGTCGTATTGCTGGCTGTATGGTGTTGGAAGGGGTTGTTCGCCGTACTTCTAAAATCCGTTTGTTACGTGATAATGTTGTTATTTGGACTGGCGAACTAGATTCATTAAAACGCTTTAAAGATGATGCCCGTGAAGTTAAAAATAACTTTGAATGTGGTTTATCGCTGAAAAATAATAATGATTTACAGGTTGGAGACCGCTTAGAAGCTTTTGAAATGGTTGAAGTTGCACGTGTTTTATAAATTAAAAAATAATAAAACAAACAAAAATATAAAAATATAAAAATATAAAAATATAAAAATATAAAAATATAAAAATATAAAAATATAAAAATATAAAAATATAA
>JAYWHD010000117.1:0-7381 GCA_043777895.1 Betaproteobacteria bacterium
TTTATTTAATCTTTATTTAATCTTTATTAAATTTAAATCATCTTTTTAAATTTAAGCCCTTATAAACGCTAAAAATAGATGTTTATAAGGGCTTTTTGCAATCTTTTTGTGTTGGTTTAAAATAAGTGGAACTGTGGCTTAATTTTAAAAGTAAGTGAAATAATCAATATAGTAATGCTAAATAAGCATACTAAATAATCATACTAAAAACAATATTATCTAATTAAAACTATTTATTTTCTAATAGACGGTTAGTAACAATAAAATTATGTCAAAAATTTTCACGTATAACCATAATGTAATCGTCCCCTATCCCGCAAGAGTCGTGTTTGATGTGGTTGATGATGTAGCGGCATACCACCGCTTTTTACCTAATTGCTCGGGTAGCGGAGTTATAAGCCGTACTTTAACAACTATTCCCACTGAACGGGTGTTAGGGTATATGGATTTGTCATTTTTAGGCCTACGTTATCGCTTAGACAGTGACAATTTACACACGCATAGCAGCCATATTAATATGACTTTACTCAAAGGACCTTTTAAAAGTTTGGTCGGTCATTGGCAATTTATGCCACTAGGTATCATCGGCTCACCTGATGAAGGGTGTAAAGTCAGTTTAAATATGCAGTGGCAATATAATAATCCTATGCTAGCTTTAACTATTGGGCAACGCTTTGAAGGCATTGCAAAACAATTGTTAGATGCGTTTATCGCTGAAACCGCTAGGCGGATTCAATGATACATTTTCAGTTAGCACGTCACACTGAAACAAGTATTGAATTATCACAACACTGTGTCGTTGAGGGTTGCACTGTTTTAGAGGCCTTGCTTTTAGAGAATATTAATTTACATATTAATGAACACAATGACTATACCGTAGGTGTATGGTCACGCCCACTTAAACCTGAACAATTGCTAAAATCAGGCGACAGAGTTGAACTGTATTATCCTCTACAAGCAGACCCAAAAGATGCACGTAGAACCCGTGTATCGCGCACTATCGCCCAGCAAGCAGCTAAAGATAATGCGGCTAACCGTACAGCTAAAGTTTTAAGAAAACTTAAATATCCAAATGTTAATACATCGCTTTAAAGCCAAGTAATATTTTTACGTCTTTACTATTTATATCTTTATATTTTTATATTTTTATATCTTTATACTTTTTAATTTTTTAATACCTATGACTCATCAACGCGACACTATTTTAATTTTAGATTTTGGCTCACAAGTCACCCAACTTATCGCCCGCCGTGTGCGTGAAGCCCACGTCTATTGTGAAGTTCATCCGCATGATGTAAGCGATGAATTCATCAAGTTGTTTAATCCCAAAGGGGTTATTTTATCAGGTAGCCATGCCAGTACCTATGACGATAACGGCTTAAAAGCACCTGATAGTATATTTAAACTGGGTATTCCTGTTTTAGGTATTTGTTATGGAATGCAAACTATGGCTGTACAGTTAGGCGGTACAGTTGAAAGTAGCCCATCACGTGAATTTGGCTCTACTCTCATAGAGGTAAAAGGTGATACACCGTTATTGACTAAAATAATAGATTCTATTGCTGTAACGGGGACTGCTTTACTCAATGTTTGGATGAGTCACGGCGATAAAGTGACCTGTTTACCTGCTGGATTTGAGGTGATTGCGTCTACTGCCAGCTGCCCAACTGCAGGTATGGCGGATACTAAACGGCACTTTTATGGTGTACAGTTTCACCCCGAAGTCACCCACACTGTGCAAGGTGCAGCTATTATCAAACGTTTTGTACATACTATTTGTGGCTGTGCGGACAATTGGAAAATGACACGCTATGTTGATGAAGCGGTTGCCGCTATTCGTAAACAAGTGGGTGATGATGAAGTCATTTTAGGCTTAAGTGGTGGGGTAGATAGTTCAGTCGCGGCGGCTTTAATTCACCGTGCAATCGGTAAGCAATTAACGTGTGTATTTGTCGATCATGGTTTACTTCGTTTAAACGAAGGTGATTTAGTGATGGAAATGTTTGTCGGGCAATTAGCGGCTAAAGTCATTCGTGTGAATGCTCAAGCCCAGTTTATGGGGCATTTATCAGGTGTAACTGACCCAGAGGCTAAACGTAAAATTATTGGTCGAGAATTTGTAGAGGTGTTTCAGGCTGAAGCTAAAAAATGTATCAATGCTAAATGGTTAGCTCAAGGAACTATTTACCCCGATGTCATTGAAAGTGGGGCAAAAAAAGCTAATGGTAAAAAAGGAGTCACAATTAAAAGTCATCATAATGTAGGCGGATTACCTGAAACTTTAGGCTTAAATTTATTAGAACCGTTACGTGAATTATTTAAAGACGAAGTGCGTGAATTGGGTATTGCTTTAGGTTTACCACATACTATGGTTTACCGCCACCCATTTCCAGGGCCAGGTTTGGGTGTGCGTATTTTAGGCGAAGTCAAAACTGAATACGCTGATTTACTACGCCGTGCCGATGCCATTTTTATTGAAGAACTACACCGTTTTAAAGACCACGATACAGGCAAAAGTTGGTATGAATTAACCAGTCAAGCCTTCACTGTGTTTTTACCCGTAAAATCAGTCGGGGTAATGGGCGATGGGCGTACTTATGAATATGTAGTGGCTTTGCGTGCGGTGCAAACCAGTGATTTTATGACGGCTGATTGGGCTGAACTGCCTTATGCCTTACTAAAAACAGTGTCTAGCCGTATTATTAATGAAGTACGGGGCATTAACCGCGTAACCTATGATGTTAGTTCTAAGCCGCCCGCGACCATTGAGTGGGAATAAATAATATTAAGAATAGTATTCATTTAAAGTAAAAGTAAAAGTAAAAGACATTCAATATGATACATACATTAATTAAAAATATCGGTGCAATTAAACACGCTGAATTTTCATTAGGCGATTTAACAATTATCTGCGGTGGCAATAACACAGGTAAAACCTACGTAACGTATGCGTTGTATGGTTTTTTAGAACAGTTAGAAAACTTAATAGAAATAGATTTAGAGAGTAACTATATTAAACAATTAATTTCAGAGGGTGAAGTATTAATTAAGCTTGAACCTTATATTAAAAATATTAACAATACTTTAAAACAAGCGTGTGAGAAGTATTCTCATAATTTAGAAAAAACATTCGCTTCAAATCCAGAATTATTTAAACACAGTGCATTTTCTTTGTCTATTAACAATAGCGATGCTGATATTTTAAGTAGAATTAATTTAAGCGAGTTTGAAAGGCATATAAAAACGCCTAGTAAAGATGATATTTTTACTATTTCAAAAAAAATAAATGACACTGCAATAAAAGTAACGTTTATTGTTAATGAAGAATCTTTGAAGCTATCGGACAACACTATTAAAGAAGTTATTACTGATTGTATTAAAGTAATTGTATTTACAAAATTACTACCCAAGCCTTTTATTGCTACAGCTGAACGAACGGGGGCAACTATTTTTAGAGACGATTTAAATTTAAGTCGTAACCGTTTATTAGATTCAATTAACGATGTTAAAGATAATTTTTCGCTATTTAAACAAATATTTAAACAAAATTATTCTGATTATGCCCTACCTATTAAAAATGATTTGGAGTTTATTCGTAATTTAAAAAATATTTCTAAAAAAATCAGTTTTTTAAAAACCGAACACCCTGATATTTTAGAAGATTTTGAAGCCATTATTGATGGTAAATATGTGGTGAGTACTAAAGATGAATTATTGTATAAGCCTAATAATAAAGAATTAAAGCTCACTATGGATGAAAGTTCAAGTTCAATTCGTGCCTTGCTAAATATTGGCTTTTACTTAAACCATATCGCTCAACCAGGTGATTTATTAATGATTGATGAGCCTGAATTAAATTTACACCCTGAAAATCAAAGAAAGTTAGCCCGAATATTTTCAAAATTAACTAAAGTAGGCATTAAAATATTTATCACTACACACAGCGATTACATCATTAAAGAATTAAGTACTTTGATTATGCTAAATAATGCCCAACACGGTGATAACCGTTTAAAAAAGATTGTTGAACAAGAAAAAATTCATTTAGACGAATTGTTAGCCCACGATAAAGTAAAAGTTTATATTGCAGAAAAATCAAAAATAAAAGTAGACCAAAACACAAGAAGCACTATTGAAAATACCCTAACAATTGCCAAAATCACTTTAGAAACTGGGATTGAAGCCCGTAGCTTTGATACTACCATTGAAGACATGAACCGTATTCAAGAAGCTATTTATTGGGGCGAGTAAATGACTGATTTAAGTATATTAAAGGAATTGTTTAGAAAAGATGCTTTAGTTGAAATTAATCACAGAGATGTGATATTGATTGAACCAACAGCAACAGAAATTCAAATAAAAATTATTGATTTATCCATAGCTTCTGTTGTTATTAAAATAGATGATTCATTTGCTGCACCTAGTAAATTCTTTGAATGCTCTGCTGAAAGAGGTCAATGTAAACGTGCTGACTATGTCATCATTGATACAAACAGAAAATATATTGTCTACATTGAATTAAAAGCTGGGAATAGTAGTACTGTTTGTTCAATTAAGCATCAGTTAATGGGGGCTGAATGCTTCGTAAAATATTGTCAATCAATTGTAAAATCGTTTTGGAATTGTAAAGATTTTTTAGATGACTATCAATCTCGTTTTGTGGCAATGACTAATACAGGGTCTAATAAAAAAACTAAAGACAATTATTCTGATCTAAATAATCATACAAATGATTCAGTAGATAACTTATTAAAAATTATGGGTGGTACTGAACATCATTTTAATAAATTAGTTTGTAGTCGGCAGCGATAAAGTATTAAATAGATACTATTTAGAATTATTTTATTTTAAATATACCATTTATATAACTCAAGTTTTTTAGCCTCTAATACCAACAAGCAGTAAACTTAGTACTGTGATTTTTATATTATCTTAGCTGTGTCTTGACGCGTTTTATTATGATTATCTGTCCAGCTTACAGTCAATAAATCATTTTTAATGCCGCCTTTAATTTTAAAATACAGATAAGGGTTTTTTGATACTGCACTGCCAAATTGTGCAGACATTATCACAGTATTTCCCAGTTTTATTGATACTTTCGTAATATGCCAAGCAGAAATCAATTGCCCTGCTGCATTGTTTAGTCGCCCTGTATCCATCGGGTGTGTCATTAAAATTCTGACTTCTGTAAACCCTGTTTTAGGGTCATTAACTGCACGAATTTTTATTGGCACATTGTTGGGTTCAATCATTTTAAGTACCTTAAATATTTTTAATTTAGATAAATAAACCTATATTAACTATATTTTAACCACAAAAATCTAACGATCATTTTCAGAATGATGACAAATCAAACATATATCAGCCGACTGTTATAATACTAATATATTACGTTGACTCACGATAATTTTTACATTTAAACAACAATGCTACAAAAGAAGAATAAAGGTAATAGGCAATGACTCAATTTGTATTTGTAACAGGTGGTGTTGTATCAGGCTTAGGCAAAGGCATTGCAGCCGCGTCTTTGGGTGCTATTTTAGAATCACGCGGTTTAAAAGTCACATTGATGAAGTTAGACCCCTACTTAAATGTTGATCCTGGCACGATGAACCCCTATGAACACGGCGAAGTATTTGTAACAGAAGATGGTGCAGAAACAGATTTGGATTTAGGACACTACGAACGGTTTATTAGTGCAAAAATGACTCGTTATAATAGTTTTTCTAGTGGTCAAGTTTATGAAAGTGTTTTATCTAAAGAGCGAAAAGGTGATTATTTAGGTAAAACTGTTCAAGTGATTCCTCACGTGACCAATGAGATTCAAGCCTTTATTCGCCGTGGCGTAAAAGCTGCTGCAACTGAACCTGATGTCGCTATCATTGAAATTGGCGGTACGATTGGCGACATTGAAAGCCTACCATTTTTAGAGGCAGTGCGACAATTTTCGCTACAACAAGGACGCGGATCGTGTTGTTTTATTCACTTAGTGCTTGTCCCTTACTTGGCTTTTTCAGGCGAAATAAAAACTAAGCCTACGCAACACTCATTACAAAAATTACGTGAGATTGGTATTCAAGCCGATATTGTACTGTGCCGTAGTGATAAACCTGTGCCTGATGAGGAACGTAATAAAATCTCCTTGTTTAGCAATGTGCCTGCTCAAGCCGTAGTATCGGTCTGGGACGTGGATAATATTTACAAAATTCCCCGTATGTTGCATGAACAGCAGGTTGATGAAACCGTTTGTACTGTGCTGCGTTTAACGGCTAAACCAGCGAACATCAGTGTGTGGGACAATTTGGTATCCATAGAACAAGCTGCTCAAACACGGACAATTATCATTGGCATGGTCGGAAAATATGTTGATGGTACTGCCGCAGAAAGTTATAAAAGTGTAGTAGAAGCGTTACGTCATGGTGGCATTCACAACCAATGTACTGTTAAAATTGAGTATATTGATGCTGAATTATTAGAAAAAGATGGTATTGATAGTTTAAAACATTTAGATGCGATTCTAGTACCTGGTGGTTTTGGATCACGCGGCACAGAAGGGAAAATCAAAGCCATTCAATATGCTAGAGAACAAAAAGTACCTTATTTAGGTATTTGCTTAGGTATGCAATTGGCAACGATTGAATTTGCTCGTCATGTCTGTGGTATGACTAATGCGACCAGCACAGAGTTTGACCCTGCAACGATTACACCTATTATTACTTTGATTGAACAATGGCAAGATGCCAACGGTAAAACAGAACTGCGTACTATACACACGGGCTTAGGCGGTACGATGCGTAAAGGAAGCCAGCGTTGCCCCGTGCAGCCAGGTACTTTGCTTTACAAAATTTATGGCGACAGTGTCAATGAACGTCATCGTCATCGTTTTGAAGTTAATCCACAGTTAGTCGGTTTATTAGAAGCCAAGGGTTATATTGTTAGTGCACGTACACCCAGCGAGTTGTTACCTGAAATGATGGAGTACTCGCAAGCGGTTCATCCATGGTTTGTTGGGGTACAGTTTCACCCTGAATTTACCAGTACACCGCAATTGGGACACCCTTTATTCAAAGCATTTATTGCCACTGCATTGGCTTTAAAAACTTAATTAACACAGTAATTAATATAATTTAGACAAATCAGCCGCACTTAAACCTGTTAAATCCATAATCATAGCGTCATCTAAGCCTTTTGCTCTCATAGACTTGGCAATTTCAAATTTGCCCTCTGCCTTTCCCTCTGCCTTTCCCTCTGCCTTCCCCTCTGCTTTACCTCTTTCCAGCCCAATTATTTCGCCCTCTGCCTTGCCTTTTTCTTCAGCGTCGTTGAGCATCGTGTGGTGTGTTCGCCACTTGTCCGTGTACTGGTCGTAGGATTCTTTTTC
>JAYWHD010000118.1:0-7335 GCA_043777895.1 Betaproteobacteria bacterium
TTTAAGTTTATTTCAGACGACTGCACAGCACGTTCAGACAAATAAGTATGTGGGTCATTATACTCACCAGCAGTACTACGAATATCAACTAAAGGTGTATGAGTAGCATTAAGCATAAAGTAGTTTATTATAATTGAAGTATATACTAATTTAGTAATTCTATAATTAGATCAAATAACTGTCGTTTTTGAATAGGCTTAATTAAATAACCTTTAGCACCTTGCCGTGCTGCCCATACTTTGTCTGTTTCATTTTCTTTACTAGTGGACATAATAATTGGAATGTTAGTTAAATCAGCATCTCTAGAAAATTGACGAGTAGCCTGAAAACCATTTGTTCCTGGCATTACAACATCCATTAAAACCAAGTCAGGACGATGTTTTTTCGCTATTTCATAAGCATCATCACCATTGCTTGCTTCTAGTACTGTATAACCTTGACTATACAGTAGTTCGGATAAATATAGACGCTCAACTGCAGAGTCATCAACAACCAAAATAGTCTTTATAGTAGACATAGCAACACCTATGAGGCTAATTCTATACTGTTATAGTTTATTTATACTATATATAGAAATATAAATAAACAGTAGTTTTTATATAAAATAATATATAAAATAATATATATAAATTAGTATAATTACTTATAATATTTATTATATTTATAATATTTATAATATTTAATATATTTATTTAGTATATATAAGAATAAATCAATATTTTTAATATATGAGTAATAAACTAACGACTACTTGAATTCGCTAATAATTGAGAAAAATGTTGTACTGTAGTCAATAAATCATCTTTACTAAAGGGCTTGGTTAAATAATGGTCTGAACCCACTAAAACGCCACGGGCTCTGTCAAATAAACCATCTTTAGACGATAACATAATAACAGGGGTATGCTTAAACTTAGGACTACGTTTAATTAATGCACAGGTTTGATAACCATCTAAGCGTGGCATAAGTACATCACAAAATACAATATCAGGGTGATGGTCATTAATTAATGCCAGTGCGGCAAAACCGTCTTCAGCCAATAAAACGGTATGGCCTGCTTGTGATAAAAACATTTCTGCACTACGCCTAATTGTGCTGGAATCATCAATAATCATTATTTTTAGATTTTGTAATGTAGTCATTATTAAAACACCTATTTTAGGCACACATTATTAAATTTCAACCATTTCAAAGTCTTCTTTACGCGCATCACATTCTGGACAAGTCCAGTTGGGTGGTACGTCAGCCCATAGCGTACCAGGGGCAATATTATCATCAGGTAAACCAGCTGATTCGTCATACATCCAGCCACAAATTAAACACATAAAAGTTTTCATAAAGTACACGTTTTAAACTATTCACACACTAAAATATCAGTTTAACCGCAACTGCCTTTGTTTAATGAAACAAACGATAAAAAAATTAAATAGCTGTTAAAAATAATGATTCTTTATTAGTATGATAAGTCATTTTTTGTCAATAATATTTTTATGTATATTATTTTATATACTGTGGATATTTTATGTATTTTATGTATTTTGTATGTTTTATATGTTTTATATGCTTTATATGTTTGATATCTATTTTGACTAATATTATTTATTTATAATAAACTCTATGATCAATTCAAACCAAAATAATATTTGTATTAATAAGCAACTGTTTGACCGTGCTCAACACGTTATTCCTGGCGGCGTTAATTCGCCTGTGCGTGCATTTAAAGCCGTGGGCGGTATACCCAAGTTTATTGCTAAAGCACAAGGTGCGTATATGTGGGACGCTACTGGGCAACGCTATATTGACTATATTGGCTCATGGGGACCGATGATTGTGGGGCATGGACACCCACACGTATTAGCCGCAGTGCAAGCTGCTTTGTTAGAAGGGTTTAGTTTTGGTGCACCGACTGAACGAGAAATTCAGTTGGCAGAAGAAATTTTAAAACTGTTCCCCAGTATGGAGCAAGTACGCTTAGTGTCTAGTGGTACAGAAGCGGGTATGAGTGCCATTCGTCTAGCACGCGGCTTTACAAGTCGTAAGCGTATTATTAAATTTGAGGGCTGTTACCACGGTCACGCCGATGCTTTGTTGGTTAAGGCAGGCAGTGGTTTGGCAACCTTTGGTCATCCTACTAGCCTAGGTGTACCGCCTGAAGTCGTGCAACATACAACGGTGTTGGAATATAACCACGTTGAGCAATTAGAAGATGCTTTTGCACAATATGGTCATGAGGTGGCTTGCATAATGGTTGAACCGATTGCAGGCAATATGAATTTTGTACGGGCTTCACCCTCGTTTGTAGCAGCTATGCGGCGTTTATGTACAGATTATGGTGCGTTGTTAATTTATGACGAGGTGATGACTGGCTTACGGGTTGGGTTAGATAGTGTGCAAGGTTTACACGGAGTCAAGCCTGATATGACTGTTTTGGGCAAAGTCATTGGCGGCGGTATGCCTTTGGCTGCATTTGGTGCATCTAAAGCCATTATGAGTCATTTAGCCCCGTTAGGTGGTGTTTATCAAGCGGGTACTTTGTCAGGCAATCCAATTGCCACCGCGTGTGGTTTAGCGACTTTAAAACTATTGCAACAGCCGAATTTTTATAAGCAGTTAGCACACTGTACCCGTAGTTTAGTGACAGGCTTGTGTGCGGCAGCGGCTGAATCGGGCGTGCCTTTATTAGGTGACTCTGAAGGCGGTATGTTTGGATTTTTCTTTGTAGATACTATGCAAGTGGGTTTGCCACAAAACTATCAAACAGTGATGGCAAAGGGAAGCGATACTTTTAATCGCTTTTTTCATGAGATGCTCAATCAAGGGGTTTATTTTGCACCTGCAATGTATGAAGCAGGGTTTGTCAGTGCAGCACACACCACACAAGATATTGCAGACACGGTTGCCGCAGCACGCAATGCGTTTAAACGGTTATAAAATTTAAAAGTGAATAACTCTAAACAATAACAATAACAACAATAACAACAATAACAACAATAACAACAATAACAATAATAACAATAATAACAATAATAACAATAATAATAATAATTTTTTTTAGATAAGATTAAATGGTATTACTACTTAAAAGTAGGTATCGTATTTTTTATCTAAGATAAGCCTTATTTTTACTAAGAATTTTCTATAAATTTATACTTAAACCGTATTAAAGTAGCAATACTTATTAAATATATTGATGTGTCAGTGCTATTTTGACATTACTATAAGTTTTAGGAAATGATTATGACAAATAAAAAAGAACCTAATTTGAGTCTTGATACAGAAGCAGAAGTATTTGTTACATTTAATTTAAATAAAATAAAAAAAAATACGCTATTAATGCAACAGTGGTTAAACACAACGTGTAATTTTGATGACTTTGAAGAAAAAACATTTAACAAAGTATGGTTAAAAGCACTTGATGACATAGAAAACTGGAATGAAGAAGAATTAAAGATGAACTTTATTTCAGTGATTATTGATCTATCTTATTTTAGTTCAACTAAAACAATTCGTTCAATGTTTGATAGAACCATAGAAGCAGAAGTAGATGGTATTTTTTTAAGAGTAAAGCCTGATTTCACAATGGCAAAAGGTGTAATGGATTTGATTCAAAAGCCTTATTTTCATTTTCATGAATATAAAAAAGACAAAGAACCCACCAAAGACCCACTAGCACAATTATTAAAAGCATTTTTAATCGGTTCTAAAATGAATCAAAATGGTAAACCTTTGTACGGTGCGTATATTATTGGGCGTTATTGGTATTTTGTAACCTATGAAAATAATGAAACCCGTGACTATTGTGTTAGTCCATCTTATGACAGTACCAAAGAAGCCGAACTCATGCAGATTATTGCAATATTAAGACACTTTAGAATTATTTTGGAAACAGTATTAATGATTTGAGATTTAATTAAACTTAGGAAGTCGTCAAAAAATAATCACAAAGTACTTAAATAGATGATTAAAAAATACAGTGAGAATGAGTAGTATTAAAGCAGCACCAATATAAACCATTAAATACTTAAAAAGTAAGAATAAAATTATCAAACTAGTCTATCAATATAAATGCTATGAAAGTTAAAGTTTCATATTATTTTCAGTTTTTATTTTACTTAGGCTAAAGCGTAATTATTGCCTGTGCTTTAAAATGCTACCATCTTAAAAATTTAAAGGTTTAATTATTATGTTAGACGAACAAGGCTATAGACCTAATGTTGGCATTGTTCTGTTAAATGAAAGCAATCAAGTATTTTGGGGTAAACGGATTCGGCAACACTCTTGGCAATTTCCTCAAGGTGGTATTGATGCAGGAGAGTCGCCTGAACAAGCTATGTACCGTGAACTCTGGGAAGAAGTAGGCTTGCAAGCAGAACATGTCAAAATAATTGGTAGAACCCATGATTGGTTGCATTATCGCGTACCTGAACAGTGGGTACGCCGCGAGTGGCGTGGCAGCTATAAAGGACAAAAACAAATTTGGTTTGCACTGCGATTAATTGCTAAAGACCATATTGTTAATTTGCGGTCTACCAATAAACCAGAGTTTGATGCTTGGCGTTGGGCTAACTATTGGATTGATTTAGACAGTGTTATTGAATTCAAACGCGAAGCCTATGCAGCAGCTTTAAAAGAGTTACACACTTTAATTACGGTTTAAATAAGCGATTGAATAAAAGCACTTTTCCAAATACTTTTAGCTACTGTCGCCATCTTATTTTGGCGTAGAGCAATAACTCTCGGGTCAAATTTTTCATAATTGCAGTAATCGTTACTTAATAGATAGCTTGATTGTTTATAGCATACCAATTTATTTTCAAAAGACATATTGTTGTCTAGCTTATGGTTAATGCTGGCTTCTAACAAAGTATAGTTGCCTAATCGGTAAATATAATCCTCTTGAATATCAATAGGAAAATGACTGTTCCAAATATCCCCTGGATTTTCAGGCAAAATATGTTCTATAGTAGCCACCGCTTCTTCTGGTTGATAATCTTGACCAGTTATTTGATTTTCAATTTTTACAAGAATATATTTAGCCAACACCTTCTTTCTTTTAGTATTGACTGTTACAGTAGAAAACGCTTGCTCAAAATTATCATCGGCAACATAAATACTTTTCAATGCCAGTATGGCCTCTTTAGCAGTTAGAGTTATTTTATTAGCAATGTCATTGGCTACTTTACTAAATACTCTCTCCGCTTCATTGGGGTTTAAATCGCTTAAATTGTACCTAAATACAATAACAGCTAATTCTCGGATTAAAATTTTAAATTCGTTTCTTGGAAGAAATTCTAAAGCTGAAATCATGAGTGAATAACACGTGCTTACATTAAGAAGCTCTAATACTTTTAAATACACTTTTTCTTCTTTACTCCACAATTCGTCATTTGTATTGTCAAATGCAGTGTAATATTGACTAATTGTTTCAAGCTTGTCTAAAAATTCAAATGCTATTT
This sequence comes from Betaproteobacteria bacterium, assembly GCA_043777895.1. Classification (GTDB taxonomy): domain Bacteria; phylum Pseudomonadota; class Gammaproteobacteria; order Burkholderiales; family Burkholderiaceae_C; genus JBDLSY01. The sequence goes on from JAYWHD010000118.1 coordinate 5,457, forward strand.
GAGGTGTTTTAATCTCTCGTTTAATAGCTTTAAAAAGTGTAGGTTGCCTTTCTAATTTATATTTACTGTTCCAGTAATGTCTAATAAACGTAGTTAAGTCATTAGCTCTAATGGTATCGTTTATATTTTGCCATCTTTTCTCGGCTTCCTCTAAATCAATTTCACCTAACTGATGGGTCAGTTTAAATAGATAATTCTTTAAAAGGTCAGCTGTGGATAGTTTTACTCCCCTAGCATTAAGTGTTTCAAACACTTTAAATGCGTCTAAGTCGGTATTCACAATAATTTGAGTAAACACAATGCCGTTGCCGACTATTTTTTCAAGGTAATCTGCTAGGTCTGCACCCGATTGATTGTCTTTAAATTTGTCTTTTAATTGACTAAAAAAGTAGTTAAATGACTTTTGTAACAACCTTTGAGAAGGTTTTAATTGTGTTAAAGAGTTGGATTGTCTATAGTTTAATAACCAACTTTTATAATAATCATCATTGTTTCTATTTAGCGTTATTTTAGGGCTAATACTAAGTTTTGAAGCTGAAAGATTGCCTATATACCGTTGTACAAGCAATCCTTTTCTTTGTATGTTGTTTTCAGCATCAATGTTTTCTTTTGACCATTTATCAAGAAGTGCAGTGACAGCCAAAGCAAGCAAAGACAATGTAGTAATACGTTGTTGCCCGTCAATAATCCAATAAGATTCACCGACTTCAGGAGTAGGCTGAAGAACCAAATAGCCTAAATAATGGGTTCTATCATTTGGAATTTCTTCAATATCATTCCATAAATCTTCCCAGTCATCTTTATCCCAAGAATAATCTCTTTGGAATATAGGGACTTGATAAGATTTGCCATTGCCTATGATTGTATTTAATGTAATAAATTGTGACATATTTTATATATTGTATAAAAAAATTTTCAAGGCTATATTCATACAAAATTATAAAAAAGGCTTTAGTTTTAGAAGAGGTTTACTATTCACCACATTTTACTTAATTAGGCTTGGTTTTAGTTTTGGTGTTAATATTAGGGTTAATAATCAATTCACCGACTTTATTATTAGCAGTTGTTTTAGACTTGTTTATCTCAATAATATTGCCTTCAAATTCGTTTTCAAAGTCATTGGGATTACCGATAAATTCACCTTCTTCATAGCCCGAATCATCATCAGTACGGCGTACTTTTTTTAAAGGTTTAATTAAATCTTCACGCTTAATGCCCAGCCATTTGGTTAAAGGAGCCATCACCAGCACTGAAGAATAAATACCAAATAAGATACCTATGGTTAAAGCTACAGCAAAATAGTGTAAAGTTGCTCCACCAAATACCAGCATTGACAACACCATTAGTTCAGTTAAACCGTGGGTAATCATAGTTCTGCTGATAGTGCTGGTAATTGCGTTGTCAATGACTTCATCAATACTGGCGTGACGCATATCACGAAAGTTTTCACGAATTCTATCCGCAATCACCACTGATTCATTGACTGAATAACCTAATACAGCCAAAATAGCGGCTAAAACAGCTAAGGAAAACTCCCATTGAAACGCTGCAAAAAACCCCAAAATAATAATCACATCGTGCAAGTTAGCAATGACTGCAGCAACTGCAAATTTCCACTCAAAACGAAGGGCTAAGTACAAGATGATGCCGACAATGACAAATGCCAATGCTTTTAGGCCACCTACTAGTAATTCTTGACCGACTTGCGGCCCAACATACTCTACACGAGTAATTTTAATCGGCTGATTGCCCTGCTTAAGTACAGCTGCCGAAAACTTATCAGTATCCAACTGGTCTTTGCCATTATTAATAGCGGTAATTTTCTTAACATCATTCAAAGCCAAACGAATCAATATATCATTAGGCGAACCAAATGTTT
>JAYWHD010000119.1:0-2643 GCA_043777895.1 Betaproteobacteria bacterium
AGCAGAACGAACGATACTGGTTCGGGATATATCTAGCGAAACAGCCTTGCTAAATAGTTTAGTTACTTTAGGTTTATTGAGTATGGCACACCGCTTAGAATTAGTTGATGCCAACCATCAAATGCTTGGGCATTGTGATATCAGTGACCGATTAGCAATGCAAGAGTGGTCTATTAATACTGATGCTCCGTCACACTTTATTACGCCATTTAAATCTAATGTAAAGTCTAATAAAGCCCTATATAAATCTAAAATGAGTACACAGCATTATCAGTCGCCTTGGTTAAACTGGGCTGCTGATGACTTTAACGTGTTTAAAAAAATAGGCTTTGAAGTTATATTAGACAGTGATGCTTGTCGTTTAGTAGACACTGTTGATGGGATTCATATTTCTGTTACAGGTCATTCTGATAATAATATTTTAAACAATACTACAAATAATACTTCAAACGACACTTCAAACGATGCTTTACATAGCCAATGGTTTGATTTGTCTTTAGGGGTTGATATTGACGGTGTGCGACACAATATTTTGCCATGGTTACCCACTATGTTGGCTACATTAAGTAGTACACCCGCTACTATTAAAGATGAGTTCATTATTCCTGATTGGATGTATTTACCGCATACTGATGGTAGTTCACGATTTATTCGTTTAAATATCAAGCCCTTACACCCTTGGTTAAGTGCATTAATGGAGCTGGTTAATCACCGCCCTATACGCCATTTTGATGCTGAAACTTTACGGCTATCCCGTTTAGAAACATTGCGTGCCAGTGCTGCTTTGGGTGAAGGGGCGGTATGGCAGGGTGCGACTCAACTCAATACTTTGTTACTGCGTTTAAAAGGTTTGATTGATTTACCCAATATTCATATCCCCCAGGAATTACAAGCCACTTTACGGCCTTATCAACAACAAGGTTTAAACTGGTTGCAGTTTTTAGCAGAGCAAGGTTTAAGCGGAATATTGGCTGATGATATGGGTTTAGGTAAAACGCTACAAACACTGTGTCATATTTTGGTAGAAAAGCAGTCAGGCCGTATGAATACACCTGTATTGGTAGTTGCCCCCGTCAGTTTGATGGGTAACTGGGCTAAGGAAGCCGCACGCTTTACGCCCACTTTACGGGTACAAGTCTTTCACGGCTTAGACCGTCATACAGCCGCACAAGCTTTAATTGACAATGATATTGTTTTAACATCGTATGCCTTATTGTCGCGTGAAAAGCCCCGTTGGTTATCAGTCAACTGGCACATCGTTGTGTTAGACGAAGCACAAAATATTAAAAATGCCAATACCCATGCGGCTAAAGTAGTCAGTGAGTTAAGGGCTAATCAACGTTTATGTTTAAGTGGCACGCCTATGGAAAATCATTTAGGTGAGATGTGGAGTTTATTTCATTTTTTAATGCCAGGATTTTTATACAGCTTTAAACAGTTTAACGATTTTTTCCGTACACCGATTGAAAAAAATGGTGATACTGAACGTTTGGCACAGCTGCGTCAACGAATTATGCCGTTTATGTTACGCCGTACTAAAGCCATTGTTGCTGCTGAATTACCGCCTAAAATTGAAACTATTTCGCGGGTTATATTGACTGGAAAGCAAGCTGATTTATATGAAACCATTCGTTTAGCCACTGAAACGGTTGTTCGTGATACTTTGGCTAGTCAAGGGCTGGCACGTTCACAAATTACTGTGCTAGATGCACTATTAAAATTGCGACAAGTGTGTTGTGACCCACGTTTAGTCGCATTAGACAATGCAAAAACAGTACAACAATCAGCTAAATTAGAACAGTTAATGGAGATATTGCCAGACATGTTGGCAGAAGGACGGCGTATTTTGATTTTCTCGCAGTTTACAGCCATGCTTCATTTAATAGAAATTGAACTTAAAACACGTGGTATTGCTTGGGCAAAATTAACGGGGCAATCCGTTAAACGCGAGGCAATTATTGAGCAATTTACTAGTGGTCAAGTGCCTTTGTTTTTAATTTCTTTGAAAGCAGGCGGCGTTGGTTTAAATTTACCACAAGCCGATACTGTGATTCATTATGACCCGTGGTGGAATCCAGCAGTAGAAAATCAAGCCACTGACCGTGCCCACCGTATAGGGCAAAAAAATACCGTATTTGTCTATAAAATGGTGGCACAAGGCACAATTGAAGAAAAAATTTTGGCTTTGCAATCCCGTAAAGCTGATTTAGCAAATAGTATTTATGATGGCTCTGAAAACCGTAAACAAGCTATGTTTACTGAAGATGATGTAATGGAGTTACTAAAACCTTTAAATTTAAACAGTCTATAACATCTACAAGTTTCTATAGCCTTATAAAATTTTTATAAAATTTATATAGCCTTTAAATTTATACAGACTTTTAATTCATAAATATGAAAAAAATACCGTTAAATATAGTACTAAAAATAACTTCAATGATACTAAAAGCATTCAATTTAATGCGTAAAACTCGGCGTATTAATACATTGACTGTACGCCCTACTTGGTCATTTGCTTGGCAAAGCAGTGCTAACTTAATTGCTTTAGGATTTTGTAGTGGTTTAATGCGTCCTGCACCAGGGACTTGGGGGACTGTATTTGGTTGGATTACCTACTATTATTTTTTAGCTGGATTCAGTGAT
>JAYWHD010000120.1:0-7305 GCA_043777895.1 Betaproteobacteria bacterium
TTACTTTGTTACTTTTGTATGATTTTATATTGTTTTATATAACTTTATATTGTTTTACAGCCACTTTATAATTTTCACTGCTTTATGACCAAGCTTTCACCCCATACAATTGTCGGTTTATCTGGTGGGGTGGATTCCTCGGTAACGGCATATTTACTTAAACAACAAGGGCATACGGTAACAGGTATGTTCATGAAAAACTGGGAAGACGATGATGACAGTGAACACTGTACTACACGTCAAGACTGGTTAGATGCTGTCAGTGTTGCAGATACTTTAAATATTGACATAGAGGCAGTTAATTTTGCTAGTGAATATAAAGACCGTGTATTTGCCTATTTTTTGCAGGAATATGCTGCAGGGCGAACACCTAACCCTGATATTTTATGCAATACTGAAATAAAATTTAAAGCTTTTTTAAATTATGCTTTAAGTTTAGGGGCTGAAAAAATGGCTACTGGGCATTATGCTGGTGTACGCGAAATAAATGGACAATATGAGTTATTGCGTGCCGTTGATGAAACCAAAGACCAAAGCTACTTTTTACATGGCTTAAATCAAGTGCAATTGTCTCGTGCATTATTTCCTTTACATGCTACCCGTAAAACTGAAGTACGCCGTATTGCCACCGACATTGGTTTGCACAATAATACCAAAAAAGATTCAACAGGAATTTGCTTTATTGGTGAACGGCCTTTTAGAGATTTTTTAAATCGATACTTACCTAGCCAAACAGGGTTTATTTGTGATGAACACAATAACTGCATTGGGACACACATGGGTTTAGCTTTTTATACCTTGGGGCAGCGTAAAGGTTTAGGTATAGGCGGTTTAAAAGAAAGTAGCGGTGAACCCTGGTTTGTAGCACGCAAAGATTTAACAAACAATATTTTGTATGTGGTCCAAGGGCATAACCACTCTTGGTTACATAGCCATCAAATAACTGTTCAAGCTATGCACTGGATTAGTGGGTATCCGCCTTTAGGCGATACACTCAATAAATTAAGTGCGAAAACGCGGTACCGTCAAACTGACAATACATGTGAAATAATGACTATTGATTCAATAACAGGGACTTGTTTATTTAGATTTAAGCAAGCACAATGGGCGGCAACACCAGGTCAAAGCCTAGTTTTATATTGTGATGACGTCTGTTTAGGTGGTGGAATTATTATAGATGCTCAGTAAGTACAAATTTTAGAGTTTTTGTATTACTAGGTATACTTTGTAAAAAAATAAACTTATAACTTAAATGAGCATCAGAGAAAAATCTATTATTACAGGATTATATTTATCAAAATATAGCCATGAAGGATTAAACGAGTTAGGGTTTAAATCTTTTCAGGAAGCTTTTAATGTACTGGGATTTTCGTTGAGTTCTAAACCCGCATCATTAAAAAACTATAGAGATGAATTTGATCCTTTATTTCCAAACAATAGAAAAGGATGGCATAAAAGAGATATCAGGGAATATTGTAAGAAATATTTTGATGAATATAAAGATGTTGATTTTTTAGTATTTAGTAATTTGATAAAATCATTTTTTATTGATAACTTTGAAATAGAAAAATTTATAGAAAAAATAGAGAAAAAAGATTATTCGGATAGTATTGCAAAACGATTAATCACAGGAAAGGCCGCAGAGGAATATTTTAAATCCGAATACAGTAAAATAAATATTTTTTCATCCTATAAAATTTTAGATGCAACACAAATGGCTTGTGGGTTTGACTATAAACTTTCATTAGATTCAAATTACTATTGTGTTGAAGTCAAAGGCTTAAATGGTCTAACAGGATCTATTCAATTAACAGAAAAAGAATTTTTGGTTGCTCAAAAAATGAAATCAAATTATTGTTTATTTATTGTGAAAAATTTTAGAGAAAAACCAATTCATGAATACGTATTTGACCCGATTAATTCAAGATTAAACTTTAAAGAAATTAAAAGAGAAATTATTCAAATAACTTATAACACTTCAATATGATACAAAATGATTTTGAAATAACTGTAAATATGCCTAATTGTGATAATATTATGTTTTATTTTGAGAATAATTTAATTATTAAAAGCAAAAAAATATCTTTTGCTAATAGTAAAAAAGCAGTTGTATTTTACAATTTACCTTTAGAAATTCAATATAAAATAGACAAATTTTTAAACCCAAGTGCGATTTTTTATTAATCAAATTGATAAAAAACAAGTTAATAAATATGTTGAGTTGTGGCAAATTCCACCTTCAATAATAAACATAATGAAACGTTATTCAGGAGAGTTACCACCAACAATTGACAATCCAAAAGACAAAAGAAGAATGTTTGCAAATGAGTTTACAATAATAGAGCAACAAAATATTTTGACTTGGATGAACCAAAATAAAACTTTAATCGTATCAGATATTTTAAAAGGTAGAGGGCAGTTTTCTGCTGAATGGATGTTGGTTGCTCAAAAGATAAACTCAAACTCAAGATGGGTTTTAAAAACTATGAATTTTTGTCTTAATTACTTTGGAAATGGTGAAGTTGTAATGACAAAGCAAGGAAACCTTAGGATTGCTAAAATTGGAATACAAAGAAAAGGTGGTGATGGTGGAAGATCTACAGCAAATATGTTGCAGTTTAAAATAAATCCTGCTGAATTATTTGATTATGATTAAAATGCAACCATTTTCGGTAATTTGAAAGCGGCACTAGAAAATTATTATTATGTTATTGTATCTATGCTACCTTAACATTACTAAATAACTATTCCTACGCTACCTTTTAATATCCAACACTTTCTCGGCAACGGCTAAAACGTCGGGATTATTTTTTAGTGCAGATACCATTGCTCCTAATTTTGTACCGCCTTTAGCTGAAAAAATTTCTCCAATTGAACTGATACCCTCTGTGACCGTACCACCATTTGCAATCACTTTAATGTCTGCATTTTCAAGTGCTTTTGCATTGGCAATACCAATTTTCTCAATAGCCTCGAGGTTTCTAACACTCACAAGATAGGCTTGATACTTATCATCACCCCCAATTTTATCTGCTAAGGTTATTTGTGCATCTACAGGAGCCATAAGTTTGGCTTTGTCTGCAATACCTTGTGCAATACCAACAGCCTCAATACCTTCGGCATTATTTTTTTGTAATATAAGATTGCCTTCAGCAATAAGAATTGTGGCATCTTTATCACCATTTGCTTTTGTTACAATGACTTCTTTATCTGCTTGTGCTTTGGTAACAGCGACTTCTTTGTCTGCATTGGCTTTGACAACAGACACTTGCTTTTGTGCTTCTGCATCTAGCACGGCAACATCTTTCTTAATCTCTGCATCACGAACATCATTCATTTGTCGCACTGCCATTGTTCGTTCAGCCGTTGTTTTTGCTTCAATTTGAATTTCTTGTTGTGCTCGCTCCCCAGCAATTCCAATGGCTCGTTTTGTAGTTGCAGTTCGTTCACCCACCAGTTGTTCGGCTTCTTGCTTACGTAAATCAATTTGTTGCTGTGCTTCAATTTCTGCGGTTAATGCAGCACGTGAGTTTTCTGCAACTTTTGTTCTGGACTCCATCTCTATGCGCGACTTCTCTTTCGCCATAATATTAGAGATGACTTCAGAACCTTTATGGTCTCTAATATCCATGAATTCAATCGTTTTTGAGGTTTTTACGCCCCATTGAATCAACTGATCATCAATTTCATTTGTAAACTGTTCACCTAAAACAGACCTGTCTTGCATAATCACCTCAAGGTCATTGGTCGCTAAAATTCTACGAACCACACCCTGAAGCACACCACTTAACTGGTCTCGGAGTTCATCTGACGAATTCATACGAGCGGCAGCCAGTTCGAAGTCATCAATTCTAAAGAAAGCCTGTATATTCACTTCAAAAGGTAAACGACCTTTGTCGTATGCCTCATAAGCTTCTAAGCTAACATCAAAAATTGATTTCGGAAACGTTCTAGCATCTACACCAAGAATAGGTAACCAGCTAGGCCAAGCATAATAAACCGTACCTGGATCAATAATAATTGAACCTTGTTCATCTTTTTTATCGGTTTGACCTGTTCCGTATGAAACAGTTTTACTTTTAGAACGAACGACATGGACTTCATTGGTTGAAACTACACGGCGTAGCAACGACATCAACCAAAATATAATGACGAAAAATGTTACAGCGACAACAGTAAATACTATTAGCATTGAGACAGATGAGATTGTATCCATTGTAGAAGCTCCTAAAATCAATGCGGATACACGACATTACTGTCGTGTACTAAGCTAAATCCGTTTTATAATCGGCATTTTTAAGCTAAAAACACAGCTTTATTTTACAATTGTGCCAATACATTTTCGGCACTAGAAACCTCATATTTGTTAGTAGCAGCTTCGTGTCCTAACCAAGTCACTACACCATCATTAACAATCATTGCAAAACGGTCTGTACGAACACCCATACCATGCGCCGTTAAATCTGATTCTAAGCCTAAAGCTTTTGTATATGTTACGTTGCCGTCAGCAAACATACGTACTTTACCCGTTGCTTGATTATCTCTGCCCCACGCACCCATAACAAAAGCATCATTAGTTGCTAAGCACCATACTTCATCAATGCCTTTGGCTTTTAAAGCGGCGTGGTGTTCAACAAAACTAGGCAACTGTTTGGCTGAACAGACTGGCGTATAAGCACCTGGTAAACCAAATATAACGATTTTTTTGCCTTTTACTAAATTAGATACTTGGAATGTATTAGGGCCTAAAGAACAGCCATTGCCTTCAACTTCAATAAACTCTGTTAATGTACCTGCTGGAAGTGATTGACCTGTAGTAATTGTCATAATAATAACCCTTTGAAAGAATAAAAATGAAAATGAAAATGAAAAACTAAAAAACTAAAACTAAAAAATTTAAAATAAAAAAATTAAAATAAAAAACGTCTATAAAATCAAATGGCGATTATATCCGTGACCTCATACAATTGCGCTAATTGTTTTAGAGCAAGCGGTAGATGTTGATGCTGAATAGTGAGCGTAGTAAAACGTTTTTTAAAAAACAATATAAAAGCCAAAGCACTGCTATCTACCACAGTACACGCTTGCCAGTTTACGATAAATACCTGTGCTACTGTATCGCTATTTGACCGCATAGCCGCCTGAATAGCCAACAGACAGTCTGTCTTAGCTGTTTGCCAAGTTGTATGGTTAAGTGTGGCTGGGCTAATCCAATTACTGGTATTTAAGGCTATATTCATCAGAGAGTTAATTTATATTTAAATTTAAACTGGCATAAATACGGACTGTTTACTTGCTGCCGTTACGAACTTTCAAAAACTGAATTAAGCCCGCAATACCATTCGTTTCAATTTCTTTTGCAAACACACCGCGATAGTTTTGAACCAACCAAGAACCCGCAACATTTAAATCATATACTTTCCAAGCCCCGGATACTTTTTCTAAACGATAATCTACATTAATTGGCTCACCTTTTGCAATAATACTGGTGCGTATTAAAGCGTCAATTGATTCAGGCTTAACATTAGAACGCCCCATTTTTAAGGTAGCATCTTTGGCTAAAGACAAAGCCCCGCCATAAGTACGTTGCAATAAAACTCTAAACTCTTTTTGCAACGCTGCTTGTTCTTCAGGTGTTGCTTTAGACCAGCTACGCCCTACTGCACTTTGAGTCATTTTAGCTAAATTAACATTGGGTAATATTTTTTCATTAACCAAAGCATTAATTCGTTGCGGATCACCTGCCATTACTGCTTTGTCTGTTTTGATAGTTGCAAGTAAATCTTCAGCCGTTGCTTTAACAAATGCAACTGGATCGCCTTGTGCAGTTTGTGCTAAAGCAATATTTTGAGTTAGCAACAGACTAAGTAAGCAACTCATTTGGGCTAAACCCTTGATGGCTATTTGACTTATTTTATTGTAATGTTTCATATTAAAAGTACCCTAAAAATAAATATTAAAAAATTTAAACTGCTTAATAAAACTGCTTAATAAAACTATTCAGCAAAAACAATATTATAAATATAGTCAGTGTGTTAAATATGATAAATATATTAAATATACTAAATGTAGTAAATATAATAAATGTAGTAAATATAATAAATGCAGTAAATATACTAAATGTAGTAAATATATTAAGTACGATTAAATACTTTACTCAATTACATATACATTCCGCCATTAACATGCAAAGTAGTGCCTGTAATATAGTTACCCATCGGTGAAATTAAAAATAAAACTGCATTAGCAACATCTTGTGGCAGACCAAAATGACCCAGAGGAATTTGAGTTTGCATCGTATTGACGACTGATTCTGATAAAGTCTGTGTCATATCAGTTGTAATAAACCCTGGGGCAACACAATTCACCGTAATATTGCGTGAACCTAACTCACGTGCCAACGCACGCGATAAACCCTCTAAACCAGCTTTAGCCGCACAATAATTCGCTTGTCCTGCATTGCCTAAACTACTAACTACTGAAGAAATATTAACAATACGCCCTGTTCGTGCCTTCATCATTGGACGCATAACCAGCCTAGATAATTTAAATATTGCTGTTAAATTAGTGTCTAAAACAGATGCCCAATCATCATCTTTCATACGCATAGCTAAACCATCACGGGTGATACCTGCGTTATTAATGAGTATATCTATTTTACCGTGCTTTAAAAGAATAGCATTTAGAACCACTTCCGACTCGGTAGTGTCGGTTACATTTAAAACAACCCCATAGCCTGCTTGTTCACCTACACCTAAGGTAGATAATTTATCAGTAATAGACTGTGCACCTGACTCGGTTGTAGCCGTACCAATAACCGTTGCCCCTGCTTGCGCACAAGTTAAGGCAATTGATTGACCTATCCCGCGACTGGCTCCTGTTACCCAAACTATTTTGCCTGTTAAATTTGTTAATAGCGTATTTAAATTATTTAAGTTATTCATTACATCGCCTTTAAAATTGTATTTAAACTGTCATTATCAAATACATTGTATACCATAGCTTCAGGGGCAATTCGCTTTAATAAACCTGCAAGCACTTTACCTGGACCACATTCTATAAAAGTAGTCACACCCTGCTTTTGCATAGTGTTAATCGTTTCTACCCAGCGTACTGGGTTATAAGATTGTCGTACTAAGGCATCTTTAATGTCGGTACTTGTGGTTAATTCAGATACATCAACATTATTAATCACGGGTAAATGCGGCCTATTTAAATGTACTTTTGCTAAAGTAGTCGCCAATACATCGCCTACAGGCCGCATTAAACTGGAATGAAAGGGTGCAGAAACGGACAATATTAAGC
>JAYWHD010000121.1:0-7201 GCA_043777895.1 Betaproteobacteria bacterium
TTTTAGGTCACTAATGTCTACCTCAACCGAAGCACCAGCCGCTTTAGCTTTTTCAGAAGGCGTAAAAGTAGATACAAAAGGCACAGCAAGACAAGCAACACCGACTGCCCCCATACCGCCTGTAGCCAAAAGAAGATTACGTCGTGATGAACTCATCACATTAGGGATATTAAAAGATTCGCTCATAAGTATCAATATGATGTGTTTATATGTATTTGTATGAATAGGTACAAGTATAAAAATAAAAGTGTAAGTATAAAAGTGTAAAAATAAGTTTTTGGTAAGTTTATAGTAAATAATTTTTGAGTTATTTATTATTAATATAATTTGTGTTAAGCCATCTATTTTAACACTGCTACAAAATTTAATAATGATTAGAAAATGTTTTTATCAGGTTAATCTAGTAAAATACAACTTATAATCTATGCGTGATTTAATTTTATACTTTTATAAATTTTATATTAAGCAACAAATTGATAACCTATAAAATATGCTTATTACGCTATCTTATAGAACCATTTTTATTCGTGTTTTTTGTTTAATTTAAAAAAATACATACAATATAAAAAGTATAAAAGTATAAAAGCATAAAAGTATAAGTAAATTATTACAATCACTACTTCAATTTAAAATAAAGGTTTTTATGACTACTATGATGAAAGATTTTAAAGACTTTGCTTTAAAAGGTAGCGTATTTGATTTAGCTATTGGCGTTATTGTGGGTGCAGCATTTGGAAAGATTGTTGATTCAGCCGTTAAAGATATGATTATGCCTTTGATTGGTAAATTAGTGGGTAACCTTGATTTTTCTAATATGTTTATTGTTTTTGGAAATATTCCAACTGATTTTAAAGGCTCAACCACGTCCTATACCGATTTAGTCAAAGCTGGTGTCAGCGTATTTGCTTACGGTAATTTTATTACTGTAATTTTTAATTTTTTAATCTTAGCGTTTGTTGTTTTTCAAATGGTGCGTATTTATAGTAAACTTAAAAAGTCTCAACCAGTGCCTGTAGAGGTAACTGCCGAAGATATCGTTTTATTGCGTGAGATTCGTGATTCACTCAAAAAACAATAAGAAATGAGTCGTATTGAGTTTTAGGGTAATGTTAAAATTTAACTTGTATACATTTATATTAATAGACTAAATAGACTAAATAGATTAAATAGATTAAATAGATTAAATAGATAATTTTATTGGTTACTTCTTAAGTACTAAACTATTGTATCAGTGCCACTTTAACATTACCATATATTGATTTAAATATTAACTTAATAAACTTATTACTACTCTTTGTTCCACCGCTCTAATAAACGATGGCTACGGTCACCTTGCTCGAACCCTTTAGGTGAAACACAGTGTTTAGTCACAGCAAGTACTTTAAACAGCTCACCCATTTCAGCCTCACTCATTAATAATTGCAACCCGCGTGACAATTGTGCCATAGCGACTTGATTAGCCTGAATCTTTTGCGTTGTCTTCGTAAATACGTTGGCAATATCAGCATTAATTAAAAACCGTGCTTGATTAACAAAGCCCGTAATATTCATACCTTGATTAAGTGCTGCTTGTGCGGCTTGCGTAAAATTAACGTGTGCTGTGATATCGGCATCGCCCACATAGCTTAAAACATCGGTGTTTGCTTGATGTAGGCGATGCGTCATCAATGTGCCACCGCTTCGTTGTGGGTGATACAATTCGTCATTGGCAAAGCCATAGTCTATAAATATCATAACGCCGCGTTCAATACAAGCGGCTACACTATTAACCCAAGCACAGGCTTGTTTGCCATATTCAAACTCATAATAGGCTTGAGAACGTGTTTCAATCGGTAATCTATTTATAATCTCATTTTGCTCTGTAATACTGGCTTGGCTAAGACGTTTAACCCATTGCCAAGTCTGTTGATTATGATTCCAGCTAACACCGCGTTCATATAAAACACCTGCCTGTAAAACAAAGGCCTGCACAGGCAGTGCGTCAAGTAATTCATTAGCCAGTACAACCCCAGAAAATGTTTGCGGTAATTCGTTTAACCACCGAATACAGGGATAGTTGATAAGCAATGCTTGTTGCTGTACGCGTAAACTACTGCTTAATTCTATGATGTCGTACTGTTTTACAGTGATATTCAAATCACTGAAAGCGTCTAAAATATCTTTAGCTAATTGCCCCGTACCTGCACCACACTCCAATATATGTACGGGTAAATCGTCAGTAAAGCACGGCAATATTGCTTGTGCTATGGTGTAGCCAAACAAGTGACTAATCTCGGGGGCAGTTATAAAGTCTGCACCACTGGCGGGGCTACCTACAGGATGAGTTGCCGTATAGTAACCTAAATGAGGCGTATACAAAGCCGCATTCATAAACACATCAAACGGTAAAAATCCTTCAGGCAACTGTGCCGCTAACTGCTTTAAATGTGCCGTTAATTGCTCAAGACGTGAATTTACCATACGTTCACCTCACGCTCTAATAACACGTTGAATTGCGTAAAAATACTGCTTTGAATATCATCAGCCAGTTGTAATAACTCATCACCAGTCGCACCACCCAAATGAACTAATACTAAAGCTTGGGTATCATGCACGCCAATGCGTCCACCTGAAGGTGTGGTACGACAATATCCCTTCCAACCCGCAGTGTCTATTAACCAGCCTGCGGCTAATTTATAAGTATTATTCGTTTGTAGATAATAAGGCAAGTGAGGATACTGATTTTTTAATAGAGCGATTTTCTGTTCAGAAACAATGGGGTTTTTAAAAAAACTACCCGCATTGGCTATAATATTCGGGTCAGGTAGTTTACGCTGACGAATATTAATCACTAAATTAGCAACCGCAACCGCTTGTGTTTGGAATGAATCGTAACCTGTCCAATCATGCTGTGCCAATTCACCGTAATGAATGTTTGCATGCCAAGCACGCGGTAATTTAAGAGTAATATGCGTAATTACATAGCGACTGGTTTGTTTAAAAATACTATCCCGATAAGCGAAAGCACAATCGCTAGCAAGCATATTAACTGCGGTATTGTGTTGAATATCCCATGTTTGCACACTGTGTAAGTAATCGGATAACTCTACGCCATACGCACCAATATTTTGTACTGGAGCAGCCCCTGTAAAACCTGGAATTAAAGCTAAATTCTCTAAGCCTAACCAGCCTTGTTGCAAAGTGTACATCACAACACCGTGCCAGCTTTCTCCTGCACCGACTTGAATAATAAACGCATCGTCTTCAATTCGCAGCAATGTAATGCCTTTAATATTGACAGACAATACCGTATCTAATTGTTTGGACACACATAAAATATTACTGCCCCCCCCTAATATTTTAAATGCTTTCTGTGTTGAAAGTAAGCTTTTCATCACTGGGGCAATATCCTCAAAGCAATGAATAGCATAATAATTATTTGCAATGCAGGGTAATTTTAATGTAGTGAATAAGGCAATA
The DNA here is from genome assembly GCA_043777895.1 of Betaproteobacteria bacterium. Taxonomy (GTDB): domain Bacteria; phylum Pseudomonadota; class Gammaproteobacteria; order Burkholderiales; family Burkholderiaceae_C; genus JBDLSY01. Next base: position 3,460 of record JAYWHD010000121.1, read on the forward strand.
TTATTAGATAAATTAAACACGTGAATAGCGTTATTAAGGTTATTAGCTAATGTAGTCAGTGTAGGAGATGTAGTAAATATATTAGATATATCAGATATATTAGATACATTTGATGTAAGAGATATATTAGGAATATTCAGTTTAATAGACATAGTTTTATTGCGTAACTGGTTTCAATAGGTGTGGGTACTTTGACCATACAGGTTCACAAATACTCGGTAGTTCGGGTAATTGCCCTATATCAATGCGGCTTTCATGAGGGCTATGAAAATCACTGCCACGTGAAGCTGCAAAATCAAATTCTACGGCTAATTTAGCATACTCCATATACTGTGCAATGGTATGACTGCCTGTCATGACTTCAATGGCTTGCCCACCTAAATCTTTAAATTCTGAAAATAAAGCCCAGCGTTGTGTAGCGTTAAAACGGTACCGTCCAGGATGGGCAATGACAGCAATGCCCCCTGCCCCATGAATCCAACCAATAGCTTGTGATAAAGTTGCCCAGTCGTGAGAGATATAACCTGGTTTACCTTGGGTTAGATAACGCTGAAAGACTTCGGACATTGTTTCACAGTAGCGTGATGCTACAAAATAGCGTGCAAAATGCGTCCGCGAGACTAGCTTAGGATTACCCACATATTGTAATGCCCCTGCTAAACTGCCGTGAATACCGTGTGCGGCTAAATCGGCATCTATTCGTTGTGCCCGTGTATCACGTCCGTGGCAAATAGTGGCTAATCCTTGGGTTAAATACGTATCCTGTTCGTTAATACCTAAACCAACAATATGAACGGTTTGCCCACAAAATGTGACTGAAATTTCTACGCCTGTTACAAAGCCAATACCGATACGGGCGGCTTCTACTTTAGCTAAAGCAAGGTTGCTGATATCATCATGGTCGGTAATTGCCACATACTGCACGCGGTTATTGGCTGCCCGTTGTATGAGTTCTATTGCACTTAATGTCCCATCAGAAGCCATAGTATGGGTATGTAAATCAACATTTATACGGTGTGGGTCAGGATAATTCATAATTTATTTACTTTATTTACTTTATTTACTTATTTTTATTTTTATTTTTATTTTTATTTTTGTTTGGCTACTAATAAAGCAGCATAAATATCGCTACGATTCGCCCCATAATGGGTGGCTGCTAAAGCGGCAGCTTTACTTGCGGGAAGCTCTACAGATAATTGCTGGGCTAAACGTAAGGCTTGCACATCAATATCGCACAAATCTTTTTGTAAATACGCACTTAATGTTAAAACAAATTCGCCTTTATGGCGTTCGGGCTTTTCAGCTAACCATTTGGGTGCGTCTAAACAAGCCATTACGGTAATATCTTCAAATTGTTTAGTCAGTTCACGGGCAATACATAAACTTCGTGTGGGGGATAACTCTGCTAAGCGTTCAAACGCATCAGCCATACGATGAGGGGCTTCAAACCAAACTTGTGGAATAGACGTATGGCATATTATGCGATAAAAATCAGTCCGTAACTTGCCTTTATTAGGGGCAAAAGCATGAAAAGTGAAAGCGGCTTCAGCTGAACCGACTAAGCCACTTACACTGACCGCCGTTGATAGGCTGCTAACACCAGGAATAGGCAATACACGATAACCAGCAGCATGAACCGCTGCAACTAGTCTTGCCCCAGGGTCACTAATGGCAGGCGTACCTGCATCACTGCATAATACAACCCGCTCACCTTTGGCTAATCTATCAATAATATTAGTAATAACCGTACTTTCTCTATGAGCATCACAAGCAATTAATGGCTTATGCAGGTGTAGGCTATGTAATAAATGCCCTGCAATCCGAGTGTCTTCGGCAGCAATAACATCGGCTATATGCAAGACATACACAGCCCGAACAGTTAAATCTGCACGGTTACCAATGGGGGTTGCTAAGACATACAATGTGCTTTTAGGCAGTGATTGTTTTTCCATATCCTTTGCAAGGTCTGCTAAAACAGAAGCAGCCACAAAAGATGTGCTGGTATCACAATCAGAATGTGAGTTTAAATTGGGATTTACAATAGTAGTCATTTAAACATCATAAAGCATCGTAAAGCATCATTAAGTATGATAAGGTAATTTATGGCTAATATAACGATTAATAATAATGTTAATAATATTGTTTCATCTAATAAATCAAATACAGGCCGTATGGCACGAAACAGTGGCTATGAGGCAGAAGCTGCTGCGTGTGTATGGTTAGAATCACAAGGGCTGGTAATTGTTGCACGAAATGTACGGTATTGCTTTGGTGAATTAGACATTGTGGCTTGGCAAGGCACTGTACTGGTACTATTTGAAGTACGTTTACGAAAAAATACTCGGTTTGGTACAGCAGCCGATAGCGTTACGCCCACTAAACAAAAACGCTTATTGCGGGCTGCAACAGCCTATACTGCACAATTTTCAAAAATACCGATGATGCGAATAGATTTATTGGCGTATGACGGCACGGACAGTATAATTCACCCGCCTTTGTGGTTAAAGAATATTTTGGGTTAGTATGGTGTACCTATACTAGCTTTGTACTAGGCTACGATGACGCTGCACGCTCATTAACATACCGCACGCGACACCAATCGTTAATAAAGCAGTTCCGCCGTAACTAATAAATGGCATAGGGACACCTACTATTGGTAAAATGCCAATGACCATACCCATATTAACAGTGGCATAGATAAAAATAATCAGTGTTAAGCTGCCTGATAGCAAGCGAGTAAATAAAGTGGGCGCGTGTGCCGCAATCAATAAACCTCTAAATAATAAAGCAATGTATAAGGCAATTAGAGTAATCCCGCCAATAAACCCCCACTCTTCGGCAAATACCGCATAAGCAAAATCAGTTGAACGTTCAGGAATAAACTCTAATTGTGCTTGTGTTCCACGCATAAACCCTTTGCCGAGGATACCGCCGCTGCCAATAGCAATAGTTGATTGAATCGTATGAAAACCTTTGCCTAGTGGGTCTAAGGTGGGGTCTAATAAAGTGCAAACACGGCTTTTTTGATAGTCGTGTAACAGCAGCCATTTAACTTGCTTTTGACAAATATCAGCTTCAAACACATATAAACCAGTAATGCCTATTACACCGATAACAACAATAGGTATCAGTAATTTAAAGCTTAGTCCTGCAAAATATATAATAAAAAATCCAGCTGAACCTACTAATAATGCAGTGCCTAAATCGGGCTGTCGTGCAATCAATAAAAAAGGAATGAGCAATAAAATACCCGCAATAAAAAAATCACGTACGCGTAGCATACTTTCATGCTTAGAAAAGTACCACGCTAACATTAAAGGTACAGCAATTTTAGAAATTTCTGACGGTTGTATTTTTGTGATACCCAAGTTAAGCCAACGCCGAGAACCTTTGCTAATATCACCAAATAAAGCCACTGCAATTAATAATAGCACCCCCATTAAATAAGCAGGAATTGCAAAACGCGTAAAAGTTTGCGGTGGTATGTGTGCTAATGTCCACATCACCATAAACGCTAAAAAAAAATTACGCAATTGGTCAAAAAACTTATCGGGATTGCCTGATGTAGCACTCCACATATTCAGCATACCTACACAAGTTAAACCGGTTAATACCCATAGCATAGGCTTGTCTAGTACACGCCAACGTTGGTTTATCCAATACGTTATATTATTTTTCACGGCTTTATCTCACTGGGTATAGACTGTTTTTTATCGCTAAATGTCGTAAGTTTATTGCTTAT
>JAYWHD010000122.1:0-7177 GCA_043777895.1 Betaproteobacteria bacterium
AATATTATAAATATTATAAATATTATAAATATTATAAATATTATAAATATTATAAATATTATATATATTATTTTTAATAAAATAGACTACATATCTGTAAACAAAGTGCTAACAGAATCTTCGCGTGAAATACGTGAAATTGTTTCAGCAATTAATTCGGCACAACTGATTTGACGAATAGATTGACAGGCTTTAGCGGATTCAGACAAAGGAATAGTGTCGGTTACGACTAGCTCATCTAAGCCAGAGTCTGCAGCACTAACACGAGCAACCGCTGAACCTGATAACACAGCGTGCGTACAATATGCAACCACCTTGGTCGCACCGCGTGATTTTAGGACTTGGGCTGCTTTTACCAATGTTCCTGCGGTGTCTACCATATCGTCCATAATAACACAGGTACGTCCTTCTACTTCACCAATGACATTCATTACTTCAGAGACATTGGCTTTAGGGCGGCGTTTATCAATAATTGCTAAATCGCATTCTAAGTGCTTTGCAAATGCACGCGCACGTACTACGCCGCCTACATCAGGACTAATAACCATTAAATCAGAGTATTTTTTTTGTAGAAGGTCACCTAACAAAACACTGGTAGCATAAATATTATCGACGGGAATATCAAAGAATCCTTGAATTTGATCAGCATGTAAATCCATAGTCAGTACACGGTTAACACCAGCTGCCTCTAGCAAATTTGCAACTACTTTAGCTGAAATAGGTACTCTTGACGATCTGGGTCTGCGGTCTTGTCTAGCATATCCAAAATAAGGCATCGCTGCGGTAATACGGGCTGCTGATGAACGCTTTAAGGCATCAGCCATCAGTACTAATTCCATTAAATTGTCATTAGTCGGTGCACAAGTAGGCTGTAGAATGAACACATCTTTGCCACGAACGTGTTCCATAATCTCTACAGTAGTTTCGCCATCTGAAAACTGACTGATATCAGCTTTTCCTAGCACTTGCCCAAGGTGTTTTACAACATCATTGGCTAAAGCACGGTTTGCATTGCCTGCGAAAACTATTAACTCATTTGCCATAGTGAATAGTTACTTTAATAGTTATATGAGTGCATACTGGTTATGCAGTTTACTCAAAGTTAGTCTTTTGACTACGTGTTGTTTGTATGACTAAATTTACATGACTAATTTAGATATTAAATGTACTTAATAATCTAGGTTAATTATTATATTGTGGTTAATAGCAACTGGCAGGGGAGAAAGGATTCGAACCTTTGAATGCCGGAATCAAAATCCGGTGCCTTAACCAACTTGGCGACACCCCTACTGAAATTAACAAGTGGTATTTTAACCTAAAAATAGCTCTTTTGGGTTAGGATGGCTGCTTAATGTCTGTACATTCCAAATAAACCACTGTTTATATTCGCAAATATTTTTTAACTGGTATGCTGCACTTTCTGCAGCTTGCTCTGTTAAATAAGTTGCAAACACAGCGCTGCCTGTACCTGTCATTTTAATACTATTTACGTTATCAGTTTTTTCTAAAACTGTAACTACTTCTTTAATTAAAGGTGCTAAACTTTCTGCAACTATTTGCAACACATTTTTAAATTGCTTATTAAAATGAAACATTTTACGTTGCATAGGTAACTCTGAAATTATTGCGTATTTTTTCTTACAAGTCAAATTAAAATGCTCAAACACAGTCAGTGTTGACACATGAATATTTGGAAAAATAATAACACAATATATTGACGGTGTAACAAGACTTGTTAATAGTTCACCAATGCCTTGCGCGTGTGCTGTGCCTTGCTGGCTACAAAAAAAAGGTACATCAGCCCCTAATTGCACACCTATTTTTTGTAACTGTTGCTGACTTAATCCACAACGCCACAGTGCATTTAGCCCCATCAAAGTAGTTGCGGCATTGCTACTGCCACCGCCTAGCCCAGCTCCAGCAGGAATATATTTATCAACCCATATATTTGCACCTAGCGGTGTACACGTATATGTTTTTAATAACCGTGCCGCACGAACAGCTAAGTGTTGCTCGTCCGCCAAATGTTTAATCGGTGTGTGTAATACTAACTCACCATCATTACGCACCTCTAACTTGACTATGTCGTACAAGCTAATTAATTGAAACACTGTATCTAATAAATGGTATCCATCAGCACGTTTACCTGTAACGTATAAATAAGTATTAATTTTTGCAGGGGAAGATAATGTCAGCATCGTAGTATTATTATTGAATACACTCAATAAGTTAAGGCTAATTATTAAGGCTATTTGTTAAGACTATTTATTAAAAGGACTTAATTTTTACGGCTATGTCATAATACAATCAACATACTTCTATAAAAAATGTTGCTATTACATATTATGTATATCGTCCAACACGATACGTGCAGTGATATGCTTAAGCTCATTTTTAGCAATAATCAATTTTGCAAGTTTAGATTGATGGCGGTTAATGACCTCAACAGTCCAGCCATCAGTAAGCGACTCTTTTTCTTTAGGCTCATCAAAACCCAACCAAAGTAATATATTTTCTAAGGGTAGTTGCCACCCTAAAGTAGTATCCATTAAACTATTTAAATCAGCGGCATACACTGTTTGGACTGGCGTAATTAAGCTGGCACGTTGCTCATTTGATGCACTAGAATCAAGTGAAATCAATGCGATAGTCGTGTTAAATGGGCTTAGTAATGACAACTGCATAGACGTATTTTTAGCCAGTGATGCAGTAGTAATTTTCCACTCAAAGTGACCTTGTTCACGGGCTAAAACCCCTTCTTTAAGATAATTAATACTAAATCGTCCTGTGTATAGTTGCGGCTTACTTGCATTTAATGTTGAAAATTCTGGCACACTCACACAAGCGCTTAAGCATAAAGCAACGGTTATAAAAAACATTTTTTTACTGTAACTAATAAAATTAGTAAGTGAAATAAAATGAATAAACGAATGAATAAATGAATAAATAAATGAATAAATAAATGAATGAATAAACGAATAAATAAACCAACTAATAATAAAGCTAATTTTTTTATTCATTGACAATGTAGAGTTTGATAACATAAATTAAACATTTTTAAGAAGCACAGTAAATTAATACAGAGTAAAGCAATATAGTTAGGCTGCCCATTAATAACTTAGTATTTATATTTATTTTTAATGAGTGTATTGTTATGTTTTAATGCAGGGATAGGAATAGATATCTTAAACCGTTTCATAGTCTTTAATAGTACAGGGTGTAAATTGTCAGTTTGATACGCCCTCAACCAAATAACTCGGGCGACTTTAGGCTTACCCATAATAAATAATAGTTCACCCAAATGTGCAGCAACTTCACCATCAAATTTTATAGTGTAGGCTTTTTTTAATAAAACCAGTGCTTTGTCATACTGTTTAGCACGAAAATATCCCCAACCTAAGCTGTCGTTAATTGCCATATTATCAGTATTTAAGGCATAAGCCTTTTCTAAAAATTGAATACCCTCCATCAGTTGTGTATTATTTATATGACGGTCTACCAAGGTGTAACCTAAGGTATTTAAAAAAGATGGGTTTTTAGGCGATTTCAGCAATAAATCACGTAGCAACGCTATAGATGTATCTGTTTTATTCATCAATTCATAAGTAATGGCAGCTTCATACAGCCCATCAGTTTCTGGCAGCTGCTTACATAGCCGCAACGCTAAATCAAAATCAGTCTGTGCTTGTAATTGTGTTATCGGTGTATTAATACCACGGTGAGCCACAGTACGTAAAGCATCAATTACTGCATAAGTAAGGGTATCAGCAACATTAGGCAAATTATCTAAATTATTATTTATTATTGTGTTTATTGTTTTATTTGTTATTTTATTATCAACTGAATGGTGTATGCTCGCTTGTAAAGCCACTAGTTCATCTAAAGATTTTCGGTCACCTAGTTTAGCTTTAACTGATAAAGACAGTCCTTTAATTAGTAAGTCTTCAGATATATTAGTACTTGATTGAGTATGAGTGATATATTTTTTTTCAAAAATTTCAGTAGAACTACTATCCAAGACCTCTACTTTATTGTTAAGCTTTTCAGCTAAATCGTATATATCTAAAGCATTTGAAGACTGCCCTAACTCCTGTGCTAACATACGGGCAACTTTTGCTTGACTATGTTGCGTTAATGTTTTTTTTGCATGATAGGCCTGTATTAAGCTGGTATTAGCTAATTCAAACTGCCCGCTTAATCGCTCTTGCTCCATACGTGCTAAAAGAAAGTAAACTGTCTTTGAGTCTAATTTAGGCAGTACTTTAATTGTTTGATTCAAAGCACTGGCTGCCTCTTTGGATTGTTTTAAGGCGATATGAATGTATGCCAGAGTATGCCATGCCTCTACATTATTAGGCTGCCGTTTTGTCCATATTTTTGCTGCAGCTAATGCTGTAGTCGGTTGATTAGATACCAGCATTAAAATTGCTAGAGAGTTAGGTAAATCTGCTACAGTTGCTTGATAAAAATGCTTTTTTGCATCATCAATTAAGTTTGATTGTTGTGCTAATGCCCCATATAAAAACTGTACATCGCCTAAATGGCTGTGAGGCTCTAATCCTTTTTGAATAGCCTTATACAATAAGCGTTGCTGTGCTTCAGCTAACTTTAAATTACGAATTAAAATAGTTAAGTTAATTAAGTCAGTATTTTTAGGTGTGGGTTTTGATGGGCTATAACGTATATTTAAACGAGAGGATAAATCATCATAGCGTTCACTTAAAATCAGTAAAGTTGTCACCCACTCTTGTGCTTTAGCTGAATTAGGTGACACTTTTTCCCATAATTCAGCGGCAGCATAGCTAATATCCATACGTTTAGAGAGAATTGACCACCGAACTACACGCTCTAATAAAACTGGAAGTGGTTGCTTTTGGGCTTTATCCCATAAAATCAAAGTAGCAGCTTCAAACTGCTTGTCTTGTGCCAAAAACTCTGCGTTTAAAAAAGATTCAATAGTCGTCTCGTCCCACAGTGCATTGTTTTTTTTGATTTGAGTAAAATTAATGACCGAATCTGGGTTGATAATTTGAAAAGTTTGCTTTGAAACAGCAACAGGTAAATAAACACACAATACCGTAAATAATATAAAGTATTTACTACGAGAGAAAAAAATTAAATCCAAGCCTAACTTTGAGTTTAGATTTAACTTAGACTTAAATTTAAATAAGGAAATATAAAGTAATAAAGTACAAGATAATAAAATACAAGATAGTAAGGTATAAAGTAATGACATATAAAGTAGTGTGTGTAGTAAACAAATTGTATAAGGCGAATAAATGGCTATAAAATAATATTCGTTATCTTAGCGGTAAGCTAGGCGATTTTGCTAAAATAAACTAATGAATACCTCAAACACATCAAATATGACTTCCATAATACCTATAAGTAGCTCTAATAATATGCCTATTGTACAAATAGATAGCTTTTTAACTTTAAACTACAGAATTACTTTAATTAAAAAAGGGGAACTATTAGGCGACTTCTTAAGTACTTTTGATGAAAAACCTGCAACTTTACTAATGGGATCAGGTCAATTATCACCTGCTTTGGAAGCAGCTTTAGTTGGTTTATCACAAGGTACGCACACCACAGTTCATTTGCTAGAAGGAATAGCTTTTGGTGAACACAATGTACAAATGGTTCAGCGTGTCAGTATGGATTTATTAAAATCTGAAGCAGCTCTTGGTGCAGTATTTGAGGTAGGTGATATTATTGAGTTTAATACTCAAAAAGGCCGTATGGCAGGTACAATCATTAGCTTAGATGACACTGCTGCTTTAATGGATTTTAATCACCCTTTAGCAGGTCAAGCTATTGCGTTTGAAGTACAACTGATTTCAGTACTGTAAAGTCATAGCAAAAATCGTTTTTTAAATAATTAAGCCGCAAGCGACTATGAGTACTTTATTTAAAACTGCACTTTTGACCTAATAACTTATTTAGCAATTCACTATTGAATCCGCAAAACATATTCATCACCTTCTTTACGTCCTAAAAAACTAAGTAAAATACCCAGCTGTTCTTGTACTGCTGGTGTAGACCCTTTGGCATGTAATTCAAACTGACCACTGCCTTGAACAGACAAATTCCCTGTCCCGCTAAGTATTAATTTTGTTTCAAGCGGCATTGCTTCACTACGTGTTTTTAATGTAAGTAGCCAATTCCTGTTACCTTCAGGGATAGCAAATAAATTATAATGCCCCAAGAGAACTGAGCCAGTAAGAGAACTGCGTAATTGATTAATAGCAATACGAAAATTAACTGCGGGCAAGTCATGGCTACGACTTAAGTATGTAAAGCTAGTCCACGCAAACAAAGCATTGCCACTGGGCTTAAGTGTATTAAAAGGTGCACCCAAGTAACTTAAACTGTCAATGGGTAACTGATATTGTCCTGAACTAAGCTGAATAAGCATTGCTGGACTTATTAAACTATCAATTAAATTTTTATTTGAATTGTTACTTAATATTAACTGAACAGGAGTATCTAATGCAGCACTTTGAAGGTTAATCACGGCTTTTAAAATACTATTTTGCCTGTTTAAGGTTAAATCCCATGCTATGACTTCAGGTATTAATAAGGTTTCTTTTTCAGAACGGTGTATACGTATTTGTGCTGTACCTTGCCATACAGTTCCCCAAGTGCGTTCAAATGATATTAATCCTTTACTGTAGTTCCAAACAAACGGTGATAACCAAGCAGCAGGTGCATTAATAAAAATAATACTTAAAATAACCGAACAACACAGAATAAAGGCGTAACGTTTTTTCATACTATTTTTAGAAATACTTAATATTTAAGTGGTGTACAAATAGAAATTTTTGATGATGGTAGATTTTCATGTCATATTTTATATTTAATAGTTTTTCCCATTTTTTCACTATGGCAATGGGGACACTTACGAGTAATTATCATCATTGTTTACACACTTTATTTTTAATAAAAAATAAATGCTAGTCTATCTAATTTAATAACTAATAACTAATAATTAATAATTAATAACTAATAATCAACTTATTATTAAATTCTATTTATATCACTACTAAAGTATAGTGTCTTTGGTTATAAAAACTAATATTTGTAAAGAGTGCCTGGGAATTTTTCAATTATTTTATTATTAAAATTGATATATTCTTTATCGTTAGCAAGGTATTCAATCATAAAATATGAACCT
>JAYWHD010000123.1:0-7174 GCA_043777895.1 Betaproteobacteria bacterium
ACCGTCCAAGATGCTAAAAATTTAATGCGTAGCCAAGGTGTTTTGATACGTTAAAGTAAGTTTTATTTTCCACTTTTAATTCTGTTATCGTGTCGGCATAACATTTGGCAGTTTTCGGCTATTGTTTTTCCGCCACTGTGCCAAGGTGTTATATGGTCGGCTTCCATTTCGTTAATTTTAAACTCAACATTACACTTTACACACACCCCTTTTTGTCTCTCAAATGCTTCACGCTTTTGTTTATCAGTAAATGCACGAATACTTAAATACTTTCCTTGTCTAGTCAAAACGTATTCGTAAATGCCTGACTTTTTAGTTACGTCTTCGTCTTGCATTAAGGTTGTAATTTCTGTTTCTAGTTTTTTTGTGTCAAATTGTTTGTCTTTATAAGTGTTAAAAAGAAAACCGTAGTTAATGCCTTTCATTTCTTTTCGGTAGTTTGGAAAAGTTGCTTTAATCCAATTTATCAAACTGTTAAAATACAACCACAGTTCACTTGCATTTAGCTTGTCTTGGTTTTCTGCCATGTACTGCTCTATGTTGTCGTTGCTTAACCAACTTATTATAGTTTCTAAATAGTCTTGTCGTATTGGTGTGCCTGTTAAATAGTCGTTGCCAATATTGTAAGCTGGGCAACCTGTTTTGCTGAAATATTTTTTAGCATCTGTCAACCAACTGCCTGTGTAAATTGCGTTTCTTAATTCTTGTGTTGTTAGTTTTTCACCTGCAATGTTTATGGTTTTAAACCAGTCCAATTTTTCTTTGTCGTTGCCTTCGCAGAAGTAAACCATTAGTTTATATTCTAAAATTTGGTTTTGTTCAATGTCTGTAAGGTTTTTGAAATACATAGCGTTTAAAGAAAAACTACCTGAAACGTATTCACAAATACTGATTGTTCTTTGTTGTCCGTCCAATACTTCATAACTGTTGTCGGCATTTTTAACCCAATACATTACGTTTAATGGAAACTGTTTTTTTATGGTTTCAATTACTGCATCACGTTGTTTGTCTTTATAAACAAATTCACGTTGGTATTTTGGTCTAATGTTAAGTTTGCCACCAAACCCAACAACGCCTTCTTCGTTGTCATTAAAGTAGCCGTTGGCAACTTCTCTTATCGTTATTTCTTTAAGTTCAATTTTCATAAATTCCTGTTCTTTATTAATACTCTTACATAAGTTGGTTTACCATTTATTGCTCCTTCCTTATCTTTTATTAGTCCGTGTTCTTTAATTGCTACGCTGTCATTTACTCTAACATCATTTGAACTTATTATTTCAAATTGTTTAGGATTGTATTTGTCTATAAAAGTGATTGGAACACCCATAACGCCTTTATAATCCATTGGAATATCTGATATTTTGTTTACATTGATTGCATCGTAATTGTCAAACTTTGGATATTCTCTTTCGTTGCCTTTATATATTTTGTAAAGGATAATATCTTCGTGGCGTTTTCTGTTGTCTAAATTGGTAAACCAATAAACACTACCCATACTGAAATACTTTTGTCCATCAACTGTTTTAACTCTTGTTTCGGTTTCAATTTCGTAATGGTCAGGAACTTTGAACCATTTTGTTCCACCATTATCAACACCAGTCCAAATTTTATCTTCTTTTACAAGTTTGAAAATTTCTTTGTAAGTCAAGTTATTTTGGTTGCCAATAATTAGGAATTTTTTGTCGTACTCAATAAGTTGAGCCACATATTCACGAAACAAGGAAAACGGTGGATTGGTAACAATAATATCGGCTTGCTTCAACAGTTCAATACATTCCCTACTTCTAAAATCGCCGTCACCATTCAAATATACAATACCGATATCTTTTCGTTTAGGAACTCTGTCGCCATTTGTTACCCCAGTATATTCAAGCGAGAGTCCCCTTTCGCTTTGATGCGTGCTAAACAAATCAATATTTTGGTTTTTATAGCAAGTTGTAATTAATCGTTTCAATTCTAAATCTTCAAATTTATGAGAGAAATAGTGAAAGAAATTACTAATTCGTGGGTCGTCACAATTGCAAAAAACGGTCTTGCCTTTAAAATGCTCTTTATAATGTCTAAGCTCTTTCTCAATGTCGGTCAGCTCGGTATAAAATTCGTCATTTTTGCCCGCTTTGGCTTTGTGGAGATTGTTATTTAAAGATTTTGTCATTTATTTTATCTATTTATTTTATCTATTTATTTTATTTATTAAGCCGTAAAGTTATGATTTTAGTTTTTAAACTCTATATTTTATATAACGCTTACTAAATCATTTTTTTTTATAGCCTTCGTAAAAATAAGATTGTTCTATACCTTTAAAAATAACTTCTCGGTTGTCAATCTCTGCTGTCAGGTTAGCACCCAGTAAAGTTTTAAGTTCAAAATCATTGATAGGGCTTCGTTCCATTGCCTATATGTACAGATGCTTATCTACAAATTGCCAAAGAAAATATTACTAAATTTCAAGAACAGTAGTTTCCTAAACCACTTGCCCCAAACAAAGGTCTTTATAACAATTTTTTATAAAAGATAATAAAAGCTAATCTTACTAAAAACGCAGTTGTAAGTTTAATTTAAAGTATAAGCTGCCATCGTGTTCTAAAATGACTTGACCAAATCTATGCCGAGTACTTGAAGGCGTATCAAATTTAATGTTTTGATATAAGTAAGACTCTAAAGCGGGTAAGTCAATAATATGAAAAGCCACTTGTTCACCGCTATTTTTTACGATGATAGTCCCATTAGAAACATAATGACCGTTCCACTTTTCACCTGGAAAAAACCCCAGTAAAACAGAGACTAATAACCGTTTTACTTTTACTTCTAGTGTTTTAAAATCGTCATACTGAATCGCTGATTTTAAGATGCCTGCTATGTCAATATTATTTAGATTTTTAGAAATATTAGCCGTACGATTACAGTAAAACTCTAAAAGCATCGCCGCAACAATGTGCGGCATATAAGAATCAATCAGTTTTAAGTTATACTCCATTGAAGTCACTTCAACTTTACTAAAAACAAGATAACCACCTAACTCACGAATTTTATTTAACCTATCTTTTATTTTTTGCGAAGAGTCAATACTATTAACGCTATTAATAATAGTATCATTTTTTTCTACACTAATACCCGTTATTTTAAATATAAAATTAGTATTACCTGATGCGTTTAATAAAGTTGATTTACTGCCTAGATAAGATTTAATACCAAAACTTTCATTTTTTTTCTGAAATGCATCATTTAAGATATCACTAACATTATTAACATTATCAATATTATCAACATTATTATTTAAGTTGTTCATATATTCAATCATCGCTTTAGCACATTCACGCACTGCATCTACTGCCACAGTGTTGCCCAACTGCTTCATAGCTTCTTTGCTGGAAACAGGTAACTCAAAGTTATCAGGAAACCCTTGCATTTTTAATGCTTGCGGCGGCATTAATTTAACTACTTCTCCATCAACCAAATAAGCGTCCCAATTACGCCTATCGTCAATCGGAGAACCTCTACCACCGACTCGGATTGTAAAACCTATTTCACGGCTACATTTTTTTTGAAAAATATCAGACATATTAAATTTTAAAGGTATCTCGGGTGGAAAAACAAAATTTCTTAAAATACCCTCATCACGAAAGCCTATCATAAAAGCCCGTGGACGCAATTGTGGTAAGCCATAATCACAGGCTTTAACAACTTTAAAATAAAAGCTATAGCCTAGTTCAATTTCTAAAATTTCTCTAATGATTTTAAATGTATTGCCATTATCGTGATTGACTATACCCCTAACATTTTCTAAAAAAAACGCTTTTGGCTTTTTTTCTTGGAGAATATCAACAATATTAAAAAAAAGATTACCGCGTTCAGAGTTATGACTATCATCAAACCCTCGCTTTTGTCCAGCCTGACTAAATGGCTGACAAGGAAAGCCAGCACATAAAATATCAAAATCAGGTATCTCTGCGGGTGATATACTTCTTATATCATCATTAAATAGTTTAAATAAGTTAATCGTTTCATCTTGCTTATTACTAAATAATTGGGGGCTAATGTTTTGAAAATTATATTCATACGTTTTGCGTGCGTGTCTATCAATTTCAGATGCAAATACACACACTCCGCCTAAACTGTGCATTGCAAGATGAAACCCGCCAATACCTGAAAATAAATCTATAAATTTAAATTGATCTATCATATTAATAATTTTTTAAGCTTTAAAATTCAAAGTTTTTTCGTAAATAAGGTTTTGAAAGCGTTTATTACAAAATCTATAGTTGTAATTATTAATAAGTTCTATTTTTATTTATACTGTCATCAATCATTTTTCTTTTTGATAGCCTTCGTAAAAATAAGATTGTTCTATACCTTTAAAAATAACCTCTCGGTCATCAATCTCTGCTGTCAGGTTAGCACCCAGTAAAGTTTTAAGTTCTAAATCATTGATAGGGCTTCGTTCCATTGCTTGCATATATAAATGTTTATCTACAAATTGCCAGTTCACCATTATTTGTAGTTCTTTTTTTAAAATCATATCTAACCAAATACGGGTTGTTCTACCATTACCTTCCAAAAAAGGGTGGGCTATATTCATTTCAATATACTTGGCTATGAGTGCTTCAAAGGTGTTTTGTGGCATTTGTTCAATTTTAATAAGTGCCTCGTTTAAATACATCGCATTGGCAAAGCGAAAACCACCTTTGGAGATATTTTGAGTACGTATTTCTCCTGCAAAATCATATAAATGATTAAACAAATACTTATGTATGGCTTGTAAACCTTTGGTTGTGCCTACTTCTATTAAGCTTATAGCACCACTTTCAAACAAACGATAGGCATTGTCTAAACTATGTTTATCTATATTTTTCATATTTTATTTTTACTTAATCAGTTTGTGTCGAAGTTTTTTGAAAGTATTAAACTTTAGCTTTTACAATATTTATACTGATGTGTTGGCGTAGTACTTTTACTGATTACTTTTTAAGTATTAAGTCACTTAGTTTACTTAAGTGACTTGCATCAGTGCTAATTTAATATTACCCATTACCGTATTTTTAAAATGCAAACGAAGTAAATACATACAACACATCACCATTGCCTAAATTATTAGACAGCCGAGGTAGATAAATCATACGTATTTCAGCGTTTTTATTGCCTATACTCAACAAAGGAAATACGGCAGGAAATGGTATTTTTTTAAACATATCTTCACGCCGAACAACCGTAGGGGCTATTCCGCCCGCGATATACCAGTTCTTATTATCTTGATTAAAATAATACGCTTTTTCGTAGGTATAACCCACTTGATACTGCTTGTCTTTATGTGAATCTAACATCACTAAGCCAAATATGCCACGATGAATAGTGTCTTGCCGTATAGTTTTTGCCCAACCCAAACCTAAAGCACGTTCATTAAGCAGCGCTAATTTTTCGGGTGAATAGCTTGAACGCCCATGATGAGCCCAGCCTGATACCCATAGTTGATTATCACCGTATTGATAGACGGTTTTAACCTCTTTAACACCCGCACTCCAAGTATCTTTGACCCAATTAGCTTGAGTAGCAGACACAATACACATATTAAATATCAAACTAGCAAATAAGTATTTTTTTTTAAACATAAAGTAAATACAAAACAATAAATCATCAATATCAATAATTAACTATCAATAATTAACTATCAATAATGAATACAATTAGTGTAGAGAGCTAATCACTGCCTGAATCACTGTTTGGAACAAGTACACCACCTACAAATTTAGCCGTACCCACAACACCATCAACGGCTAAGCCGACTGTTTTAACAGCAGTCGCTGCGACTAAATCAACTAAGGCAATAGCAACACAGCCTTGTAAATTTAAACTAATTATTAATACAGTAATTGTGCGTTTCATCTAGCCACCCATTGAGTCACGCTCGCCAATGCACCCGCTAAAGCCGCTGGATTATTTCCGCCTGCCATCGCCATATCGGGTTTACCACCGCCTGTACCACCGACTTTTTTTGCCACAAAATTAACCAAGTCACCCGCTTTAAAACGGCTGACTAAATCAGTCGTAACACCAGCAATCAGTTGAAGTTTATCATCAGCCAACACACTGGCTAATACAATAATAGTACTGCCTAATTTAGCTTTAAGGTGTATAACTGTTTCACGCAAGGCTTGAGCATCAGCCCCGTTTAGTGTCGCGGCTAACACATTAATACCATTAACCAACTGTACTTGATTGACTAAATCAGCGCCTGCATACGTTGCTAGTTTAGCTTTTGCTACCGATAATTCTTTTTCGGTATTTTTTAAGGTCTCTTGCAAGACCGTAACTTTGTCTATAACGCTGTCGTAACTGGTATGTAAACCTGTTGCCACCGCCTTTAAAATAGCCGTCTGTTGTTGTACGTAAGCTAAAGCATGATGCCCTGTGACTGCTTCAATACGCCGAACGCCTGCAGCAACACCACTTTCACTGGTAATTTTAAATAAGCCGATATCGCCTGTATGGTTTACGTGTACGCCACCGCACAATTCAACGGATTCACCAATATTTAATACGCGGACAGTATCGCTATATTTCTCGCCGAACAACATCATTGCCCCCGTAGTTTTAGCACTGTCCATATCCATTAAACGGGCGGTAGTCGCTGCATTAGCAATAATTTCAGTATTTACGTGGTGTTCAATCTCGGTGATTTGTGCATCGGTAACGGGGGCATTGTGTGCAAAATCAAACCGTGTTAAGTCAGCTGAAACTAAACTGCCTTTTTGTTGCACATGGCTGCCCAACACATCACGCAAAGCTTTGTGCATTAAATGCGTTGCACTGTGGTTGCGTACAATAGCGGCACGGATTTGAGTGTCCACTTGTGCATTGACGGTATCACCCACATTTAAAATACCTTGCGTTAAAAAACCGTGATGCCCAAACACATCAGCCTTAATTTTTTGTGTATCTTGCACTGTAAAAATACTATTGTTAAAAGTAATTAGCCCTTTATCGCCCACTTGTCCACCGCTTTCAGCGTAAAACGGTGTGGTATCTAAAACAACAATACTACCTTGACCTGCCTGTAATTGATTAACGGCAATTCCATCAATATATAAAGCTAAGACGGTAGCATTTTGCTTTAAGTTATCATAACCAATAAAAGTATTGCTTGCCCCTATGTAGTCTAAAGCTTTATCCATTTTGA
>JAYWHD010000124.1:0-7155 GCA_043777895.1 Betaproteobacteria bacterium
GAAAATGGAGGGTTTGTAACAATAACATCTGATTGCTTTAATAGTTCTATGCTTTCAGGACTACGAAAATCGCCATCACCTTTAAAATGAATAATACCATTAGAATTTGGGATTGGCATTTCTCCTTTTTTACCTGCATACTCAAAGAAGAAGCCGTTTTCAGTTTTTTCTGCATTAAATAAATCATTCTTTTTTTCTTGATAGCAAGCCCCAATCAATTTTTGTAGTCCTAATTCCTTGAAATTGTCAGCGAAATATTTAAAAAAATTACTAATAATAGCATCGTCGCAATTACAATAAACTACCTTATCCTTAAAATGATTTTTATAGTGCTGCAATTCGCTTTCTACATCAGAAAGCTGTGTGTAGAATTCATCACTTTTTGATTTTTTAGCCTTTTGTAGTAGTTTATTTGTTGCGTTTCTTGCCATAATTACTCGTTGTTTAGTTTTTTGTGATTTGATTGAATAAATCTCTCCCTAAATATTTCACCAACAGTTAAGTCGTGTAACTTTGCCCCTTCACCAAAGATACCTACTACTCCTTGCGACTTTTTATGTTGATTTGTCAGTCTTGTTGATTGGTTCTTTTTAGCTATTTTATTAACTCTATTTTTATATTTTTACAAGATTAGCAATTACGGTAGTCTTTTAAACTTTAAATAATTAATAAATAGATATTAATTTGTTATTCTTTGTGGTTCTTAAATTTTAAGGCTTATAGAATATATTTCAAAAATTTTATTCTTTAAGCACAATAACTAGCAATAAAATGTAATATTGTAGCCTTAGCCTTAATATTAAACTTTTATACTTTATATTTAGTTTTTATATTTAATTTTTATATTTAGTTTTTATATTTAGTTTTAAATTTTAAATTTTAAATTTTAAATTTACTGATAATCAATTTTATGACTCAAACACTGCCCATCATACCTATAGCTAAAACTAGTCATTCCAAAACAGTTTTTAAAAGTAAAGCTATATTACCGAATAATCAAGATTCAGTGAATCCTTTGCAGCCCGCAAAATTTTATGACACCGTGGCAACAGAAGCACAATTACCCGCCGATGGGTTGCCCGAAGTTGCTTTTGTAGGGCGTTCAAATGCGGGTAAAAGCAGTGCTATTAATGCTTTAACTGTTCAACATAAATTGGCTTATGTCAGTAAAATGCCGGGTAGAACGCAGCACTTAAATTATTTTTCAATTCCTTACACGGCACGTATGGCACAGGCAGGCATCGCAGCCCCTGTTGATGCACCCGCAGTGATTAAGCTGCCCGAAGCTCACGAACGCAGTGCACCTTATGTTACGACTGCTGAAAAAGCACCGTGTATGGGATATATGGTTGATTTACCAGGTTATGGCTATGCCCGTGTTGGAAAAAATATGAAAAGTCATTGGTCAGACTTTTTAACGCATTACATTACAGGCAGACAAGTATTGGTGGGTATTGTATGGCTGATGGATTGTCGCCAAGCATTAACAGATATTGACTTAGAGTTCTTAACTTTATTAAATGGCCGTCCTTTATTGGTTTTATTAACCAAGACTGATAAACTGAATCAAAGTGAACGTGCCAAAATAGTCAATACAGTTCGTCAGCGTTTACAACTAGAAATAGCGAATATGATGCAACTAGCGGTAGAGTATGTGCCAATACCCAACGTACTGGCTTTTAGTAGCTTGACGCGTATAGGACAGGCACAGGCGGTTACACAGATTGCTACTTGGTTGAATGTTCAAACAATGCCTGATGTACCCGATCATTTATCAGTATAAGTTAAGACACTAAATATTTAAATATTTGCCCACATACGCAGTAAATTATGATAGTTTTGCGTTAATAAAATGGCTTCTGCTGATTCGCCGTGTGTTTGACGCAAACTGGCAATAACACAGTCTAACTCATACAATACGGTTCGCTGTTGTGATTCACGCACCATACTTTGTACCCAACTGACACAGGCATACCGTACACCTTGAGTCACAGGTTCAACACGGTGTAACACATAGGACGGATAAACGATTAAATCGCCCGCAGCTAATTTAATACTTTGACTTGGATAGCCATCTTCAATGATTAACTCACCGCCTGTATAAGTATTAGGGTCGCTTAAAAACAATGTAAATGAAATATCAGTACGTAAATGTTGAGCACTTGCCGCATGGGTACGAATGGCGTTATCAACATGGTTACCAAATGAGTTATGCTGGTTTTGATAACGGTTAAACAAGGGCGGGTAAATATGCTTAGGCAGTACGGCAGAAAAAAATTCAGCGTTTTGACTTAAAGCCTGTAAGACTATTTGACGCAACTGTGCCGCTAAAGGGCTATTTTCATCTAATTGATAATTGTTTTTAGTCTGTGCCGCCTGTGTACCTGCTGTGACTTTACCGCTATGCCAATCAGCAATACTTAGGGCATTGACTAATTTATAAACTAATTCATCAGATAAAACTTTTGGAATATGTAAAGACATAAATATAAATAATGGTAAAAATCAGGATTTTTAAGATTAAAGTAAGTAAAGTTTAAAAAACCTTTAAATCTTGAAAACCCTGATTTGAACTTTGATTTTTAAGGCTTAAGAAAAAAATTTAATATTTTTAATATTTTTAATATTTTTAAAAGCAATCTATGATTTAAAACGTGTAATCTACAGATATGGTTGCCGATCTACGGTTGCTAGGAATAGCAAATCCACCATTGTCATACAAAGCATCGTAATATACTTTATTGGTCAAGTTTTTAATATTTGCACGTAAAGTGATTTTCTTACTAAACTCATACGCCGCCATCATATCAAAGCGGGTGTAACGCGGTGCAGTATTAGGCGTAAACGCTGTGCCTGTAAAAACACTATTAGCATTAGCAACCTGTGGGCTATATACGGTACGTTTACCTTTAAATTCAATTCCACCACCCAACTTAAATTGAGGCGTTACTTTATAAGTTGACCATAAGTTAAAAGTATGACTAGGCGTATTACGGGCTGCTTGCCCTTTAAAACGTGCATCGGCTTTAGTTACAATCCCTGTCGTTGCATTTTTGTTTTCAGCGACTTCTAAGATTTTTGCATCCATAAACGATGCCCCAGCAAATACGGCTAGTTTAGGCGTTACATTGCCTGATACTTCCAAATCAAGCCCATTAGTCCGGCGTTTTTTAGTCAAAATAGCAGCGGTAGATTCTAAATCAGTATTGCGTTCCCAATGTTTATCAGCACGATACAAGGCAGTACGCAAAGCTAAGTTACCATTCATCGCTTGCCATTTTGCCCCCACCTCTAATACTTTACTGCGTTCGGCAGGGTAAGCTCCACCTGATAATTGGTATAAATCAGCTGTTGGACTAAATGAATCGCTAGTATTTAAATAGTAATGGGCATTGATACTGGGTTGATACGATAGTCCAAAGCGTGTGCTGCTTTCAGAAAATTTTAAAGCAGGTGAAGTCAAGCTACTATAATTGGCATCTAGCCAGTCTTTACGTATACCCACCAAGGCTTTCCAGTCTTGAATAAACTCAACACTGTCTTGTATATATACTGATTTACTATCACCCGTATATTTATTGGGCAAACTAGCAGGATTAACCTTATCAGCTTTGTATATCGGTGCGGTAGCAGTCCCTGTATTCAGTAAACCTTGACGGTATGAGTCTTCTTTGAGTAACTCAATACCCGCCAATACTTCGTGACTCATCGTCCCCAGCATAAATTGAGTATTAAAATCACTTTGTAAGCTGGTTGTTTTATACGTTGAAGTACGTGTTTGATTACCACCTGCTGCTCCTTTAGCATCAGGGGCTAAAGTTAAGTGCGGTGTTTTTCCCCAATAAGCACGGTCATATATACCGCGACGTAATACTGTTTTAAGCTCGCTGCCTTCGGGAGCGCGATAGGTATGCCCTACCGTGCTAATACTAGTGGTACTGTCATCAAATGTTTTGTCTGTTCCCCAATAGTAACCAATCGGAAACCGTGTATTGACTGCGTGGGTTACGGGGTCAAATCGAACACCATAATCGGGGTTATCTTTATTGGTTACGCGGCTATGTCCTACATTAAACATGTGCGGTGTGCCTTGACCCGTTGCATAAGCAATGGCTACCCCTTGGCGTTTTAATTCAGGCGTTGCACCATTGGCAGGGTTCTCTCGCCAGTTACCTTCATGGCGTTTCATGGCATTGATACGTATTGCACTGGTATCACTTAATTGTTTATTAAAATCACCTTTTGCTTCGTAGTAGCCTTCATTGCCTATAGTCGTTGATATTTGATGTTTGTCATGTAGTTGTGCAGTTTTGGTTGCCTGATTGACTACGCCGCCTGCTTGTCCACGGCCATATAGCATTGCGGCAGCACCACGCAATACATCAACTTGTTCAGTATTAAACGTTTCACGGTTATATTGTGCGGTATCACGGACACCGTCTAAATAAATATCTCCAAAAGTATAAAACCCACGCAGCATCATATTGTCACCCGAACGACCACCTTCAGCGGCATTAAAAGTTAAGCCCGATACATTGCGTAAGGCTTCACGCAAACTACCGACTTGCTGCTCGTCCATTAATGTTTGCGTGACCGTAGTAATCGCCTGTGGCACATCTTGCGGGTCTTGTAGGCTTTTTGTAGCACGGGTGGTCGTTGCACGATAGCCATCGGGTATCGGTACACTATTTGTTTTAGCACGCACTTGAACTGCGGGTAAGACAACTACATTGCCAGTGTCTATTTGGGCCTGTGCAGTACCGTTTAAACACAATACTGCTAAAGCAATTGGCGTTAAAACTAAAGTAGAGTTTATTTGTTTCATAAAATATATAAAGTTGTAAAGTTGTAAAGTTGTGAAGTTGTGAAGTTAAAAACGTGAGTAAGAATAAAATAGTATGTGCTAAGGCATAGTCGCAAACCGTAATTGTGTTAAACCTGCCGCACCAATACTGGACATCACTTGTGCAACTACGCCATAAGGGACTACTTTGTCGGCATACACTTGTACGGTGGCTGTACTTGATGCCAAGGCTTGTAAAGCAGGTTTAAGCGTATCTAAGGTATAAGGCTGTTGATTCATACTAATTTGTCCATCGGCTTGAATAGCAATAGCAATCGGTTGCGAATCGGCAGGCATAGGGGCATTGCTGGCAATAGGCAAATTAATTTTTACAGCGTGGTTGAGTAAAGGGGCAGCGACCATAAATAAAACTAATAATACCAACATAACATCAATCATTGGTAACATATTCATATCAGCCATAGCCGCACTTTTATAACGCCGCTTACTGCCTGAACTTGAAGTGGTTTTCGTAAATCCCATAATTTATTCGCCCGTTATACTTGTGTTGAATGAGGGTTTTTTATAACCGATGGGCTATTTAAACGCTGCAAAACTGCTTGAATATTCAACAAACACTTGGCATTGCTACGGGTAATTAAGTTATATACCACCACAGCAGGCAAAGCGACTAGCAAACCTAAGGCGGTCATTAATAAAGTTTCACCCACAGGGCCCATCATTTTTTCAATGTTAGCTTGTCCCGAAGCGGCTACAGCGGTTAAAGCATGGTAAATCCCCCATACTGTGCCTAATAAACCCACAAATGGGGCAGCAGCAGCAATAGTAGCTAATAAAATTTGCCCACGGTCTAAGCGGCTGGCACAACAGTCTAATACAAAGTCCAGCGAATAGTGTGCTTGAATAGACTGCTGATAAGCCCAGCTAAAAATACTGGGTTTAGTAAAATCAGACTCATGGAGTACCTGACTGGGCAGCTTATTTAGCAAAGCTTTAACATGCTGATTATTATGCCGTGATAAACGCATAAACTGTATCGCTACCGTCCAAGTACACATAGACATCAGTAATAAGACGGCTAATAAAGTCCAAGCCATACTGTCTGCTTGAGCAAAAAAATGGGCTAATCCAAATGGGGTATTCATAAAATTCCTATCGTTTTAAAGTTATAAAATATGTAAAAGCTATAAAAGGTGTAAAAACTGTAAAGGCTATAAATATAAACTAATCAATCTAGCTTAAAGTCTATAGGCACAATCACAGTACTATCAACAGGATTACCATCTATTTTGGCAGGGACAAAGTTCCATAAACGAACGGTACGAATCGCTGCTTCGTCAAGTTTGCTACTACCGCTGCTGCGGTACACATTTATATCGCCTGCTTGACCATTGCGATTAACCGAAACACGCAATAATACTTTGCCTGTCTCACCGCGTAAGCGAGAAATATTTGGATAAACGGGTGTAGGGTTATTTAAATAGTCTGCATTAAAAATAACCGGCGTTTTAACTGATGTTTGTGTAGTACGGCTGACTTCATTATTTGATGACGATTTTGAATCTGTACTTGATGATAAATTTGATGATGATTTTGAAGGTGTACTAGACGTGGCTACTACAGCAGTATTAGTCGCTGATAAATTAGGAGTTTCTGCTGGTTGTACTACTGTAGGTAAAATATCAGAAGGCGTTTTTATATCAGCAGCCAGTACAGTCGTTGTTAATTGCTGTGGTGTAAGTATGTCTTTCGGTTTAGGCACATCAACAGGTTTAGGCGGCGTGACTACCTTCGGTGGTGTAACTACTCTTGATGGCGTAACTGCTCTCAGCGGTATAGCGGGTCTTATTTTAGCCATACTAGGCTGAACAGGACTTTTAGGTATTGTTGCTGTTACAAGGTTCAATATCACTACGGGTGATGTAGCCACAACCTTTTTTAAAGGCGTTTTATTTTGCCAAAAAGAAATCGCAGCAATTAATGCAATATGCCCAAAAAAAACAAATATAGCTGCATAAATATTGTCACGGTGTGCAGTGAACATTATTTTTATTGTGGACTTAAGTCGAGGAAGTAAATTAAAAAATAGCATTTTTCAATTGTACAACAATAGTTTACTGTTTTAGTAGGTTATTAACCTATAGTTTAGTAATTTAGTAGGTTATTATTAATATACAAGGCGTTATTTTGAATTGTAGTTAATATTTTTCAAAACTGTTGTTGAATCAGGATTTTTAAGATTAGGGGATAAGTAGGATTTAAAACCGCCTAAATATCTTGAACAGCTTTAAATTCTGAAAATCCTGATTCTAACTATTATTTAATTATTATTTTGCTTAACGGCCTTTTTC
>JAYWHD010000125.1:0-19822 GCA_043777895.1 Betaproteobacteria bacterium
TTAGTCGCTTCAGTCCTTTTTATGGTCTCGGCTACCATTCCTGCAGCCACATCAACATTACTAATCTTATATAGTATGCAAGATTTTTTAGGTATCAATATTGCTAAATCTTGGATAGATGACACGCGTTGGGTCGCTTTAGTTGCAGCCTGTTGGTTAGCTTTAATTACAGCTATTGTATGCAAGGGCATTAAATACTCTAGTTATGTGCAAGTTATTTTTACAGTCATAGAAACCGTCATTGTTACTGCACTAATTGTAGCGGGCATTGTTCAATACTGGCATATTCCAGCACATACACCCAGTTGGCATTGGTTATCACCCACATCATTCACCCCGCAAACTTTTGCAATGGGAGCTTTGACGGCAATGTTTTTTTACTGGGGCTGGGACGTTACTTTAAATTTAAGTGAAGAAAGTAAGCAAGGAGAGAGTACGAAAAATTTGACGAAATCTTCGGCTGCCAATGTTGGGGCATTTTGGTCAATGGTTAATTTAATTATATTTTTTATCATTATGATGACAGTCATTTTGATTGTATTGACAGATGAAGAAATTATTGCATCAAATACTAATGTTTTATATGCCGTTGCAGAAAAGTTATTCCCACATCCTTGGAGTCATTTAGCGGTGTTATCAACTATATTAAGTACTATTGGTACAATAGAAACACAAATATTACAGTTTTCGCGAGGCTTATTTGCTATGTCGCGTGACTACGCACTACACCCGAGGTATGCCATGATTCACCCTAAATGGCAAACGCCTTGGGTGGCAACATTGATTATTGGCGGCTTAGGGATAGTTTTATTAGCAGCATCGTCTACTATGACATCAGTCAAAACCATTTTAGACCGTTCTATATTAACGATTGGGTTTCATATTTGTTTTTATATGGGCTTGACAGGTTTAGCGTGTGCTTGGAGTTGCCGTGATATATTAAAAACAGGCACTATAAAAAATAAAGTATCGCAAGTATTATGGCCTATGTGTTCTGGGGTATTAATGCTGTGTTTAGGTGCTTACTTATTGCCCACTTTTGACACACTAAGCATTGTGATAGCCATCGGTAGTTTAGGTATAGGTATTGTGCCTTGGTGGTTTGCATTACAACGTAACTGTACTAAAAATAATTAAAAAGCTAATTTTTTTCGCGGTATTCTACACGCGTATTCGGTATAAGATGGCCTGATTGTTTAAATACCTCTTGTATCATTTGATAGACAGCAAACCGTAAATACATATGGTGATCGGTATGACAAAACGGTCGTATTGCTAAACTAACGCCTTCTTTAGTGATATCTAAAACGCCAATTTGAGGTGCAGGTGTTTCTAATACATTGGGTATAGTTTTAAGTGCTACTCGCAATTGTTCAATCGCTTCTGCAATAGGGACACTATGGTCAATTAAAACAACACAATTAGCCCGCCGATAAGGTTGATTGCTATAGTTTCTAATGACTTCAGAAAATACTTTACTGTTACCAACAATAGTAGTAACGTTGTCCACCGATAATACTGTTGTTCCAAATAGGCCTAGTTCTAATACATCACCTTCTATACCGCCGACATCAACATAATCACCAATTTTAAAAGGGCGTAAAATCTGTAAAAATATACCTGCTGAAAAGTGGGTCAATAATCCACCCCACGCCGTTCCAACGGCTAAACCTATACCCGCTAATAAAGCGGCCAGCGAAGTAGTTTCTACCCCCAAATAACTTAAAATAGCTATAGCTAAACCGATACTTAATAAGCTTGATAAAAATGCGGTAATGTACTTTGAAATAGTGGTATCAACTTTTTTATTACTCATTAATAAGCGAACCAAAATCTGGCGTACAAGTTTAATTAACCAGCGGCCTATCACCCAAGCGGCAATCGCTACTATACATTTAATTACAATTGTCATACCATTGCTTAACAAGTAGTCAGCAACAAAGTTGAGATTTAATTTCATAGTTTATATTTTTAATCTTAAAAACCCCTAATTCTAATCTTTATTAGTACAATAAAACGCTTTAAAAATTTAAAACTTTTTTCTATAAATATAGTTTTAAAAAAGGTTTATTAAATATAATTCACACAATATTCATAAAATTTAGTGATAATATAAATATTAAAGTACCTTTAAACCATTTAATTACCTTCTATTTAATTACCTTTTAATTAATTACCTTTTAATTATCCTTTATGAAACACACCATTAAAATCAAATCATTATTTATGACGGCAGCCATTAGTGCTGCTTATGTCGCATCAGCACAAACTGCACCACAAATTATTAAAATTGACGGTTCATCAACGGTGTTTCCAATCACTGAAGCAGTGGCAGAAGATTTTCAAATTGCTAATAAAGGTACTAAAGTAACGGTAGGCATTGGCGGCACTGGCGGCGGTTTTAAAAAATTATGTCGCGGTGAAATTGACATTTCTAATGCTTCACGCCCGATTTTAAAAGCCGAAATGGAGTTATGTGCTAAAGCGGGTATTAAATACATTGAATTGCCTGTCGCATTTGATGCTTTAACTGTCGTTGTGAATCCAAAAAATAACTTTTTAAAATCAATGACTATTGAAGAGTTAAAAAAAGTATGGGAGCCAGCAGCACAAGGCAAAGTAAAAACTTGGAAAGATGTTAATCCCTCTTGGCCTGCCACACCACTAAAACTGTATGGTCCTGGTGCCGATTCAGGTACTTTTGATTACTTTACTGAAGCAGTAGTGGGCAAAGCCAAATCAAGCCGTGGTGATTACACTGCCAGCGAAGATGACAATGTCTTAGTACAAGGTGTAAGCCGTGATGTGGGTGCGTTAGGTTATTTTGGTTTTGCATACTATATTGAAAACAAAGCTAAACTAAAAGCCGTAGGTATTGTTAATCAAAAAACCAAATTAGCTGTTGAGCCTGGTATTGATAGTGTTGCTGCCAATACTTATGTACCTTTATCACGCCCTTTATTTATTTACATATCGGCTAAATCCTTAGAAAAGCCTGAAGTTGTTAAGTTTGTAGACTATTACTTAACCAATGCTGGAAAATTATCTAAAGAAGTCAAGTTTTTTCCTTTATCGCCAGCTGATTATTTACACGCTAAAGCAAACGTAAAAGTACGTAAAACAGGCACAGCGTTTGGTGGTACACCTGAAGTAGGCGTTAAAGTCAGCGATT
This sequence comes from Betaproteobacteria bacterium, assembly GCA_043777895.1. Lineage (GTDB taxonomy): Bacteria > Pseudomonadota > Gammaproteobacteria > Burkholderiales > Burkholderiaceae_C > JBDLSY01. The sequence goes on from JAYWHD010000125.1 coordinate 3,173, forward strand.
TACTTAAACGTGATCCTAAAGAATAATTTAAATATTAATTTAAATATTAATTTAAATATTTATTAAAATAAAAGCCTCTCTTTCTTGTGAAGGAGAGGCTTTTTATCATTACGCTTATAAAATAATAAATAATAAATAATAAATGATAAATAATAAATAACAAGTAATACAATAAACCCTATAATTTTGATCACGCATAGGTTTATAGTATAAAACGAATAATGCAAAATGACTTTTAAATAGTATATTGCCTACAACTGAATATTAAAATATAGACTCAATGACACATACTACCGCAATTGCACCTTCTACGCCTTTAAAAGCTGCTGTTTCAGACCGTTTACGCAAACGTATGAGCCGAAATATTGTAGCGACAGGAATTGAAATTTTATTATTGTCGGCTGCCTTAGTAGCGGTAGCCACTACTTTAGGTATTATTTATGTATTAGTCAGTGAATCGTGGTTATTTTTTCAACAAATACCATTGAGTCAATTTTTAACGCAACGTGAATGGACACCTTTATTTGATAATCAACAGTTTGGAATTATGGTGCTATTATCAGGCACTGTGGTCAGTTCTGCGGTGGCGTTAGCGGTGGCATTACCCTTAGGGACTGCGATTGCTATTTATTTATCAGAATTTGCTAAATCACGCACGCGTGAATGGGTCAAGCCTTTGTTAGAATTGTTATCGGGCATTCCAACTATTGTGTACGGTTACTTTGCTTTGATGTGGGTAACGCCTTTGTTACAAAAAATAATGCCTGAATTATCGGGCTTTAATTTGTTGTCAGCGGGTCTAGTAATGGGCATTATGATTGTTCCTTATGTCAGTAGTATGGCAGAAGATGCTATGCGTGCAGTGCCTATGTACTTACGCGAGGGGTCATTTGCTTTGGGTGCAACGCGTTTACAAACAGCACTGGGAGTGGTTATGCCTGCTGCTACATCGGGTATTGCTTCAGCCTATATTTTAGGCATTTCTCGTGCTATTGGTGAAACTATGATTTTAGCTGTTGCCGCAGGTATGCAGCCTAATTTGACGCTGAATCCATTAGAGCCAGCGGCCACAGTCACCGCATTTATTGTACAAGTTGCTTTGGGTGATTTACCACACGGTAGCCTTGGATACCAAACTATTTTTGCTGCTGGACTGACTTTATTTTTAATGACTTTATTTTTTAATGTACTGGGTCATATTTTACGTAAAAAATTGCGTAATCATTATTAATAAGTTACTTTTTGGCTTATTTATTAATCTATTAATTTGTTTATTAATTTGTTTATTAATTTATTCGTTTATTTTTTATTATTTAAAATATTTAAAATATTTAAAAATGATTTTTAAAAAAAGTATAAAAACACTAGTAACAATGAGTTTTCTAAGTATTAGTTTGCATATTAACGCAGATGATTTATATATTAACGGTGAAGCAAATGAGACATTACTAAATTTACACAATAGATATAGGCTTGAAAAAGGTGTGCCTGCTGTGTGTTTATCATCTAAATTATTAGACACTGCAAATCAATTTTGTCGCTATATGGCAAATACTGATGACTTTGCACACCGCAGCCGTAATGGTAGTCGCTTGGTCAGCCGTGTTGAACAATCAGGCTATCAGTGGAGTAGTTTAGGTGAAAATATTGGTACAGGGTATAAGAATGAGTTGCGTGTTATGATAGCTTGGATTAATAGCCCTAGCCACGAAATTAATATTAGAAACCCTATTTTTACTCAAGTTGGATTTGCACAGTGTCATCGCCCCGAAAATCCAAATTATTGGGTTGCTGTGTTTGGTACTTCAACAACAGAATTATGTATTAGCACTCCATAAATTGATTTAATTAAATTGATTAGTTTTATAATAAAACACTAAAATACTTTTAATTTTACTAAAATAATAAGGTGTTATATGGTTAAGTTTTTACTCATTATTTTGGGTATTCCCTTATTAATGGGGACTGTATTCATACTTATTGTGGGCATAAGTATTCGCTATTTATTAAAAAAAATAGGTGTTTTGAATACTCTACCTTATACTCAAACACAGTATCCATCACGTAAAATAAATGAGAAAAACACGTCAAAACAAACAGGCAGTGCAGAGTTACTAGAACCCTGCCCGCACTGTGGCGTATATGTAAGCCGTGCAGATTTTGATACCCATCAAGCCTCTCACCGTTAAATAAAAATAAAATCATCAAAAGAATTTAGACAATACAGTAGGTTGGTTTACTCTATGCTTAAGTATCAATCAACATCTAAACACGCTGATGATGAAGTAGATGCCAGTAAAATTCGTCGCTTAGGTTTATTAACGGTATTACGCTTAATACTAGCCAGTATTATGATGGTTTCGTTAATATGGCGTTTTAACATACTGCCTAGTAATGACAGTGATCAAAATGCTCAACCCATGATTATTGCCGCTATCTATACAGTAGCTGCTTTAATTGGTTGGCGTGTTTTAGCCAGTAAAGTTTTAATGTGGCGGGGTGTTTTGTTTGCTCAATTAATGATAGATGTAATTGTCATTAGTCTATTGGTGGCCAGTTTAGGAGGCAGTGACGGCGGCTATAGTTTTTTATATGTGATGCCAATTATTGCGGCAACAACGCTGTTAAGCCGACATTTAGCCTTTTTTATTGGGGCAATTAGCTTTATTACTTTAATGTTAGATGCACTACGAAGATTTGTTTTTTTAGGACAATCGGTTGATTGGTTGCTATTAGGTTTATATGGTTTAGCCTGTTTTGTGTGTATTAGTTTATTGCGTTTAGCCACTGAACGTGCAGACCATAACGAAGTCTTAATACGACAAGCACGTATGTCGGCTACCTTAGCACAAGAAGTGCAGGAACAACATCTGCCTGAAGATACCTTGGCTTGGCTTGTATTTGACCAAGAAGGTATTGTTCATTTACTCAATAAAAGTGCGCGTAGCTTAGCTTGGCAAGCTAATGTTTTATTAGAAATAGGTTATCAAATTACACCTAATAGCCCATTGTCAGTTTGGTTCAATGCCCGTAATACGCTTGAAGAGCAAGTCATTGCTTGGCCTCCTGAAGCATCGCTTATAGTTGATGACACTATGCAAGCAGTCAGCCAAGATTTATATTTAAAAGTTTCATTGCTGCCGCAGTTATCTCACATGACTGCTTTAAATTTGGAACTCGCAAGTACTCGAATATCTCGTGAGCAACAGTCAAAATTAGCGGCAATGGGACGTATCTCTGCCAGTATTGCCCATGAAATTCGCAATCCATTGGCAGCGATTAGTCAGGCAGCTGAACTGTTACAAGAAGACAATGCATTAAATCAAGCTGATAAGCAGTTGGTTGCTCTGATGTTGCAAAATACATACCGCATCAATAGAATTATCTCTAATTTATTATTGTCGTCAAAAGGTATAAAAACAACGCCTAGTGTGTTATTCCCTAACGAATATTTAGCTACTTTAGTAGAACAAATGACTTGTGAGCTGGCTATTCCCGCAGGCCGTATTATTTTTCAAGCACTTGATTTTTTACAGCCATCAGTCAGTCAATACAGTCAGTATCAAATACGGTTTGATACTGATCACTTGTACCAAATTTTGCATAACTTATTAAGCAATGCTTTACGTTATGCCCAACAAGAAAATGCCAGTATTATGGTTACACTGTATCCTCGTGGTAAACATTTAGGCTTATGTGTTATTGACAATGGCGAAGCTGTTGCTAAATCAATAGCAAACAATTTATTTGAACCATTTCAAAGTACGGCTAAACATGGTACTGGTTTAGGTCTTTATCTATCACGTGAATATGCGGTGGCTAATCAAGGTGCTTTACAATTGTTTGAAGGGCTACAATTATTACGCTTACTGCATTGGGAAGGAACTACACAATTATTGGACACGACTTATAAAAAAACATCATGGCATACTATGTCGTACACTAAAGCATTTGTTTTGAGCATACCTTGGTCAGTTAAGTCCTAAAATTATTGATTGATTGTTTGATTTTTTTGATTGTTTGATTTTTTTTAATATTAGCAATAAATTACTAAATAAATTACTAAATAAAGCATTAAATAAATTTAAATTACCATCCTATTATGAATATAGCCGTCAATATTAATACAAGCATTGCATCTGGAACAATACCTGTACCTAAGCAAGTACTGGTTGTTGATGATGAAGCTGATTTATGCTTGTTATATGAAACCACATTAAAACGAGCAGGTTATGACGTTTATACCGCAGAAGGTGTGCAAGCAGCGAAAAAAATTCTAGCACAACAGGCTGATATTGTCTGTGTCATATCAGACTTTCGTATGAATGATGGAACAGGTTTGGACTTGTTACGTTACCTTTCTCAAACCCATACGGGGCTACCAATATCCTTGGTAACTGCCTATAGTAGTTTAGAACAATCTGTGCAGGCTTTAAAAGAAGGGGCATTTGACTATTTGAGTAAGCCCGTCAGTGTGGCTGATTTACGCCGAGTTGTGGCTGCAATGGTTGAGCAAAATAAAGCCTATCAAACGCATTCGCCACAAACTTCATTAGCATATATTAAGCAACAATTACCGGGGCAGTCCACCGCAATGAAAGCCGTGCATCAGACTTTGGCTCAATTGGTACAAACAGATGTCTGTGTTGTGATTCAAGGTGAGCCTGGTACGGGTAAAGAGTTGGCTGCACGGGCTTTACATTCAGCCAGTATTCGTGCAGCACAGCCTTTTGTTGTTTTAGATTGTCGTCTTTTACAAGACAGCGCGACTGCCGCGCGGGCTTTATTTGGTGAGTACGGCGTAAAACAAGGCGTCTTTGAGACGGCTCAAGGGGGTACTTTATTATTAGATGAAGTATCTTGTTTACCTATAGATATTCAAACAGTATTATTAGATGCTTTACAAACTAAGACAATTATAAATACTGAAATAATTCCTAAAATAACTCGGATTGATGTACGTATATTAATTAGCACGGCTACAGCCTTAAGCCATTGGGTTGCAACAGGTAAGTTACGACAAGATTTATATTATCGATTAAACATAATGGTTTTACACATACCATCATTACGCGATCGTAGTGGTGATGCCCCATGGTTGGCACAGCGTTGGTTATTAAGCCATACGCAAGGTAAAACAATGTCTTTGTCTATGGGAGCGATTGCATGGTTACGTTCACATATTTTTTCGGGCAATATTCGTGAGTTAAATAATGTTATTGAACGAGGTGTAGCCGTATGTATGGCACAAGGTGAACAGTGTATTGAAGTGATACATTTACAGCGTAATGATGAAATAAACAGCCTATCCCAAACATCTAATAAATCAAGTATATTGAGTAGTTTTGCTAAGAGTCAAGCGATTAAAATAAATTTTCCAATGGACTTGACTGCACATTTAGGGACTATTGAACGACAAATTATTGAGCACGCTTTACAATATACACGGTATAACCGAACCCAAGCGGCGGCATTATTGGGTATTAATGTACGACAAATTCGTTATCGTATTGAACAGCTTGGTATTGAGTGCTGATATTACTACTAAAATTATCTAAATAAATTATTATGTCTTACACGCCTATCTCTAACTACCCTTCTTCTAAACAATCAAAAAAATCACCTAAGAAAATTGTACTTATTATAATTGTGGTAGTGAGTGGTTTTTTATTTTTTGTGACTTCAAATAAAAATAATTCAGAACCTATTCAATCTACAAAATCAACACAACCCAGTGTGGCTACTCAATCTAGTACTGTCTCACAAGATGAAGCAGAGCAAGCCTCTGCTGAAACCCAATTTAAATGGGGATTACAGTATGCTAATGGTAATGGTGTTGCTAAAAATGACCAAGCTGCTGCTGCTTGGTGGCGACGTTCAGCAGAAAAAGGCTATGTTAAAGCACAGGTTAATATCGCGTGGGCGTATGAAACAGGGTTAGGGCTTAAGCAAGATTTTTATGCAGCACTGATGTGGTACCGTAAAGCGGCTGATCAAAATGATGCTATTGCTCAAAATAAACTAGGTGTCTTTTATGAACAAGGTTTAGGTACTGAAAAAAGTACTGCTACTGCTGTTGAATGGTACCGCAAAGCTGCTTTACAAGGATTGGCTGATGCTCAAAATAAACTGGGTATTATTTATGCCCAAGGAATAGGCGAATCAGATACGCCCATAGACCCCAGTAAACCTTCTGCACCGTATATTAATCAGCAAATAAAAATCCCGAAAGATGAAACAGCAGCATTAGAGTGGTTTAAAAAAGCAGCCAATCAAGGTGATATTGATGCACAGTACAACTTAGCCATTATGTATACAAATGGCGTAGGTACAGACAAAAGTGATATGCAAGCTTATTTTTGGACAACTTTATCAGCCGCTAAAGGCAATAAAAATGCTCAAGACTTAAATGACATCCTTGCAAACAGACTCACGTCAGAACAAAAAACCCAAGCCAATATGACTGCTCAAGCATGGGTGCCTAATCGGTAATTAATACTAGTACTTTATAAGTATTAATCACGCCATAAGTTTTGAATACGCCAGTTTTGTTGCAATGCGTGTGCTTTTAACGCTGGACTAGGATTACACGCAACAGGGTGACTGACCGCGGCCATTAAAGGAATGTCATTGATGGAATCACTGTAAAACCAAGTTTCAGAAAAGCTGTTGAGCGATAAACCTTGTATGGCTAACCACTGATTCACCCGTATGACTTTACCTTCCTTAAATGAAGGCGTTCCCACCCAGCCACCTGTATAAGGCTTGTCGGGATGATTTTCAACAGTTTCTGGTTCTGTTGCGATAAGGTGATAAGCATCTACCCCTAAAGCCGCTGCAATCGGTTGCGTTACGAAACGGTTGGTTGCTGTAACAATAACAATGGTGTGTCCTTGTTGTTTATGGTGTGACAACAATGCTTTAGCCGCTGGCAATAGAGCGGGTTCAATAATATTACGCATAAATTGTGTATGCCAATTCGCTAAAGTATGACGCGAATAGGCAGCTAATGGTGCTAATAAAATCGGTAAAGCTATTTCAGCGGTTAATGTGCCTGCATTGTAACTATCCATTAGCCGTTGATTTTCAGCAGCAAACTGTACGGCATTAACTGCACCAACAGTGATTAAAAATTGTCCCCAAGCATAATCGCTGTCTAAAGGCAATAAAGTATGGTCTAAATCAAATAAGGCTAATACTTTAGATTCAGGGTTTGTTTGATAAGACATTGTGGGCAGTGTAGTAGTGTAATAATAAAATAGAGTAATATAATATAAAGTAATACAAGATACTATAAATTGATATAAATTAATATAATATAAAGTAATACAAGATACTATAATTTAATATAAATTACTATAAAGTAATATAGTAATAAATTAGAATAAAGTAGGTGGAGTATCTAACGGTATAACCTCCTGTAGTGCGATAGATTCAGATTTTAAAGCCAAACTAGGTAAGTAAATATGCACATACCATTGTTGAACTAAATGAACATTGACTATTTTTTTTAATTTAAGTGCATAGTGGTTAAGTGTACTAAGATGGTCTACTAACATACTCAAGTTACGCTCTAGCCGTAATAACAAATAGTGTGCAACATCGCTGCTTAACTCAAACCCTAAACGTTGTGCTTGTGCTTGCAAAACATAAACACTGTCGCTGTCTGTTAAGGGCAATAACTCAAATACTAAACCCCACGATAAACGGCTTGATAAATCAGGTAATAAGGTGGTTATATGACTCGGTGGTACACGGCTACTAGCCCAAAAATGTAAATAGGGTATTGATTTTACGTGGTTATATAAATTAAATGCCGCACAGGCTTGTACAGCATCTAACTGGTCAATATTATCAATAACTACGGCACAAATTCGGCTATCATTAACTGCTAACTCAAATAAACGAGGTGTACTTGTTTCATTTAAACGTAAAGCCCCCGTTGTATTTTCTAATGCTAATGCCAATGCCGATTTGCCAACGCCAGAACCGCCCCAGCAGACCATACAACGGCTTATATCCAATGCGTCAAATAATTGTCGTGATTCATAGGGTATTGTTTGCAGCCAAATAACAGTGCTAGCCCAGTGTTGAACTGCATGCAATACGGCTGCATTACTTCCAATACGTACATCAGCCAGTTGAGGTTGATACGGAATTTCTAAAGACAAAATTGCTTGCATATATTAAATATTAGTCTTAAGTAATCGTACTTAAACAATCGGAGTTACCTCACGCTCAAACCATTGTTGTACTAATTGCAACCAATAACTAACGCCAATAGGAATCAGCTGGTCGTTAAAGTCATAACTTGGGTTGTGTAGCACACAAGGCCCTAATCCGTGGCCTTCTAAACGGTGTTCAGAGTCTATTTGTCCGTTACCAATAAATATATAGCAACCAGGTGTATGTAATAACATAAAAGCAAAATCTTCTGCTCCCATTGTTTGCATCGTATCCCAAATAACCATTGATTCACCCACTACAGCAGTTGCTACTTGACGACAAAAATGGGCTTCAGCAACACTATTAATTAAGGGTGGGTAATTACGCTCAAACTGAATATCTAAAGCCATACCAAACATTTGGGCGATCCCTAAACTAATCTCACGCAAACGCGTTTCAATCATATCCAGCACCTCCACACCAAAGGTACGTACAGTACCTCGTAAAATAGCTTCGTTCGGAATAATATTATAAGCATCGCCTGCATGAATTTGCGTAATACTCAATACAGCAGCATCAATTGGGCGAGTGTTTCTAGACACAATAGTTTGTAATGCTTGTGCTAAATGAACGGCTGCCATAATTGGATCTAAACTTTCATTGGGCAGAGCGGCATGCGCACCTTTACCTGTTAAGGTTAAGGTAAATTCGTTGCTACTAGCCATCATCGCACCTGGTTTTAAGGCAATTTTTCCTAATGGCAAACCTGGCCAATTGTGCATTCCAAAAACAGCCGCCATTGGAAATTGTGTGAATAAACCATCATCAATCATTGCTTGCGCACCTGCACCGCCTTCTTCAGCGGGCTGAAAAATGACATATACTGTGCCTGAAAAATCAGGGTTTTGTATTAAAGCATAAGCTGCACCTAGTAACATAGCAGTATGGCCATCGTGGCCGCAAGCGTGCATTGTTCCTGGTATAGTACTGGCGTGTGCGAACTGATTCGCTTCTTGCAAAGGCAGTGCATCCATATCTGCACGCAAACCAATCGCTCGCATTGTATTGCTTGAATCTATACGTTTACCAACAATTGTACCGACTACACCCGTCTTACCAATCCCACGTACAACAGGAATACCCCATTGGCTAAGGGTATCAGCCACCAAGTTAGCCGTACGGTATTCGGCATAGGATAATTCGGGGTGAGCATGAATATCGCGTCTAATTAAAGTCATTTGGGCGGCATTCGCCAGTGCAGTCGCATTAAGGTTCATGGTAAGTTCAGTGTTTGCACAATCATAATAGTATAACAATACTAAAATTCTTTCAAAAACATATAAAACATATAAAACATATAAAACCTATTAAAAATCAAACTAGTATAGGTAATATTAAAGTAAAGCAGCTGCCTTGTCCTATCGTACTGGCTATACGTAGCTCACCACTATGGCGTAACATAATATGCTTGACAATCGCTAACCCTAAACCTGTGCCTGTATTGTCTTCGTGTAAGCCTCGATATCGTGAGGTACTCACACGGTAAAACCGTTCAGTTAATCGGGGTAAATGAATAGCGTCAATACCACACCCTGTATCAGTGACCATAATATGCAATTGTTGAGCAGAGCTATCTATTTGTACCGCCACTTTGACAGTACCCCCAACTGGCGTATAACGTACTGCATTGTCAATTAAATTAGACAAAGCACTGTGTAGTTCTTTTGTACTGCCGGCTACTGCCAGTGTTGAGGTACAGGTTTCAAATAAAATAGTAATATGCCCTTGTAATATATTTACTAAAGATTGCGTACTGCGTTGTACTTGTGATAGCCATTCACTAACATTGACTGTATCCGAATTAATCAGAGCATCACCCGTACTGCTGGCATCAAGCACCGCTAATTGCAATAAATCTTGCGTTAAGCTGTTCATTCGCTGTGTATGTTGAGCCATGTGGCTAATTGCGTCTTGTAAAGCAGCGGGTAAAGTATGTACGTGGTCTAGCAACAGTTCAGTGTAGCCTGTTAATACAGTTAAGGGTGTCCGTAGTTCGTGTGATACATTGGCTATAAAGTCGCGGCGTATTTGTTCGGTACGTGCTAATTTAGTTAAATCTTGCCCTAACAATAAAGTTTGTTGGTCACCAAAAGGCAATGATTGTATTTCAATTAAACTTTTATTCATACTAATAGTAATCGGCTTATGGGTACGGCTGCTATCTAGTAATGCAATAATGGCTGGGGTACGCAATAGAAATGCTAATTTTTGTCCTGTATCGCGTTGTGAATCTAAGCCAAGTAAATATTGAGCTGCGTGGTTTAACCATGCAATACAGCCTAATTTATCTAATAATATAAATGCGTTTGGTGAGGCGTGTACGGCTTGCATTAAACGATTTTGTTGACTTTTGAGTGTCGCTAATTCTAAGCGATGGGCTTTCATCAAGCTGCGTAATGAATAGAAAACATCACCCCAAAGACCTATAGAGGTTGGCGTAGCTAATGGCTTTTTTAAAGGTTCAGTAAGATGAGGGCGAATAGATAAATCAGCAACTGTGTTGAGATGTTGATGGCTTTGCAAAGTGAGTAGTAAGCATTTGGTATGTATAATTTGCCATGCAGTCGCACTACCCCCCAAAATAAGTGCTGTCCAACAGGCTATTTGCCAGTCCCAAGCCCAAGCACTGCATAAAACAATTACGATAAACAGTATGACCCAACCAGCACCATACAAAAAAGCAACTTTCATACAATAGTGCTCAAAGTATAGCCAATACCGCGTACTGTATAAATATAGGTTTCACATCCAACTGCTAGTAAGGCTTGACGTAGGCGTTTAATGTGTGCATCAACAGTACGCAAATCAATGTGGCTGTCTTTGTCCCACGCCTGATTAAGTAATTGTTCACGGCTATGGACTCGTTTAGGTTGTAACATAAGACACTGTAATAATTTAAATTCGGTATGTGATACTGTAATTCTTTTAGCAGTATTATCAGTCATCGTATTGTAAACAGCTAATGCTGGCTGATAATGTACCGTTGCTTGTGCTGGGTTTAAGCGTATAACACCGACTACTATTTCAGCCGTGTCTTGCAACGGTTGCGAACGACGCAACAAGGCATTCACTCTAGCGACCAGTTCGCGCGGTGAAAAAGGCTTGGTTAAATAATCGTCAGCCCCTGCATCTAAGCCGCTAATTTTATCGTTTTCTTGCGTGCGTGCAGTCAGCATTAAAATAGGCAATGGCCTAAATTGACTGTCTTGACGTAGCTTGGTAATAAAGGCAATGCCTGTTGTCTTGGGTAACATCCAATCAACAATCATAGCGGCATATACCGAGCTACTTAAAGCGTCTTGAGCTTGTTCCGTATTTTGAGCAATCGTTACTTCATAATCTGCCATACGCAATGTGGTGGCAATTAGTGCGCCTACCGCAGGTTCATCTTCAACAATTAATATATATCTAGAGTGATTAAGCATACTTGGACGCATACTAGTAGTTAAGTCGTTTTACTGGTATGACGAATATCTTCACCTTCAGCAATATAAATCACACTTTCAGCAATATTTTTTGCGTGGTCACCCACACGTTCAACAGCCTTAATTAAAAATAGTACATCAACCATAGCAGGTGCTAAATCAGGTGAAGACTGTAAGCCTGCAACAATTTGTGCGATTAATGCCCGATATGCCGTATCTAATGCGACATCACTAAATAAAACAGCGGTTGCATCACTCACGGATAGGCGGGCTAATGAATCTAATGAAGCACGTGTCATTTGTTGTGCCATAGACAATGCCACCAATAAACCACGGTGTATAGATTGTGAATCTAGTACCGATGAATGCTTTAAAAGCGTTAAACTGGTTGCGGTACGCGACAATTTTATAGCCTCATCGCCCATACGTTCTAAGTTATTACATACTTTGAGCATAGACAATACAAAGCGTAAGTCTTGTGCCGCAGGTTGTCTGCGGGCAATTAAATAAGCACTTTCAGCATCTACTTCACGTTCCATAGCATTAATGTCGCGTTCGGCTTGTTCGCAGGTATCCATTGCTTGTAAACCATGCGTCAGTGCTTGGGCGGCATTCGCTAGTTGTTGCTCTACTGCCCCCCCCATTGTCATGATACGGGCAGCCAATTGATTTAAATCAGTATCAAATTGGCTTGATAGGTGACGTGCATAGGTTGCTGTATCGGTCATTGCTGCATTAGTGGTAGTCGTAGTAGTCATTATTTAACCCATTCTTCCTGTAATATAGTCTTCGGTTTGTTTGTGTGTAGGCTTCATAAACATTTGCTGGGTTACACCAAACTCAATTAAGTCACCTAGATACATAAATGCCGTATTGTCTGATACCCGTGCGGCTTGTTGCATATTGTGCGTAACAATTAGTATGGTTACTTTGTGTTTAAGCGAGTGAATCAACTCTTCAATTAAGCCAGTAGCGATTGGGTCTAACGCTGATGTAGGCTCATCAAATAACAGTAATTCTGGTTTAGTGGCTAAACTTCTAGCAATACATAGCCGTTGCTGTTGTCCACCAGACAATGCACTGGCAGGGTCTTGTAAGCGGTGACTGACTTCGTTCCAAATAGCAGCATCACGCAAAGCTTGCTCAACGGTATCTTGTAAAACAGTACGATTTTTTTCGCCTCTTATTTTTAAGCCGTAAGCAACATTTTCATAAATAGTTTTCGGAAATGGATTGGGCTTTTGAAACACCATACCAATTCGCATTCGCACTTCAATTGGGTCTACGTCAGAATCTAATAAATTAGTATTATCGGGATACAACATAATCTCACCGCCATATTTGCAGCCAGGATACAAGTCGTGCATACGGTTAAAGCTCCGCAAAAAAGTACTTTTACCACAACCAGACGGACCAATTAAAGCAGTGACTTTGTTTTCTAACACAGGCAAATTAATATTTTTTAAGGCTTGAAATCCATTAGGATAGAAAAAATTAAATCCTTTTGCCTCTGCCTTAATAGTGGTAGAAGTATTATTTGACGTATTCATAGGGGAAGTAACTGCAATAGTCGGTAGTACTGATGATATATCGTGTGCTGTAGGAGACATAATAAATATTAAATTAATAATGTGAGTAATATTGTATGGCGTTAAATTAATTAGTAAACTTTGTCAAAACTATTAAAAATATGTTTTTTAAGCGTTAAAACTCAAAATATGAATCAAGATTTTTATATTTTTTATATTTTTTATATTTTAGGGATTTTAAAGTTTTTAAAAAAAAATTTAAAATCCTGTTTATCTTTTAATCTTAAAAATCCCGATTCTAAGTGTTGCTTATACAGTTATTAAGCCGTTTTACGTAAACGATAGCGAATATAAATGGCAATAGCGTTCATAGACAAAGTCATCAGTACAAGTACTAAACCTGCGGCGGCAGCATTAGTTTGAAAGGCTTCTTCTGGACGACTCGTCCAATTAAACATTTGAATCGGCATCACCGTAAACGGTGCAAATAACCAATCAAATAAGCCCGCAACAGGTAAACCAGCCGCTTCAGACACAAAAGGTACAGGGGGTAAAAACGCAATAAAAGTCAATGCACCGATAGTAATAATAGGGGCTGTTTCACCAATAGCACGGCTCATACCAATGATGACACCCGTCATAATTCCTGGTGTAGCAACGGGCAAAGTATGGTGTAAAGTCGTTTGCCATTTGGTAGCACCCATACCATAGGCTGCTTCACGTAAAGTAAGGCTAACTGCACGTAAACTTTCGCGCGTTGCAACAATCACAATAGGTAAAATTAATAAGGCTAATGTTAAACCTGCTGATAAAACACTTTGACCTAACTGTAAAGCATTGACTAGTAATCCTAAGGCTAATAAACCGTAAACAATAGACGGTACACCTGCTAAATTGGTGATATTAATTTCAATTAAATCAGTAATCCAATTTTTTCTAGCATATTCTTCAAGGTAGATACCCGCAGCAATACCCAAAGGAACAGCTGCCGACCCCGTAACTATCATCACTAATAAACTACCCACCCAAGCTGATAAAATGCCAGCTTGTTCAGCCCGTCGTGATGGAAAATTAGTAAAAAACTCACTGCTTAAACGCGGTGCACCTGTCATTACCATATCAGACAATAATGCGACCAGTGCTAACAAACAAATCATTAATGACAATAAGCCAACAAAAGCAAATATTACGTCCCTACGTTTACGGGTAATAATGTTTTTTCGTAACAGTGTTAAATTGGGTGTATGAGTAGCAGACATAAAATACAGTTATGAATATGAAAAATAGGTAGTAGTCAGCACACAATAGCCGACAAGATACTATTTTAAGCTACAAACAGTATTGTCTAAAGTAAACCATAAAAATGCTAAGTAAAATATTTTTTATATGTTTGGTATTTTGTATTGCGTTTTATATATCTTGGTATTTTAAATAAACCTGAAAATTCTCTATAGAATTATGTAGAGGTTTAAATATTACAAAGCTTATAATCTCTAAGTTTATTTCGTAACTACTTGATGATTATTTGTATTAATAGTTTGATTTTTCGGCAAAATAAATTTTTCCAGCCAAACCCAATAAAATAATCAGCCCACCCGCATATTCAGATTTTCGTTCAGCTATATTTAATTGTTTTATCCAGTCAATATTTAGGGTAGCAATACCCCCTACAGCGATATCAATCATCATTACACAAGCCACTGCCGCACATACCGCAAACAATATTGATGCAATATGGCTAAAAAATAGTTGTGTACGCATTTTAACAGCGACATTTTTACGCTTAAATATAAAGTGTGTTAATTGTTTTAAACTAGGGTGTTTAGATAAAGATGTATAAGTCGTTGCGTGTTTCATAGTTAAAAATATAGTTATTAAAATTAATTAAAAAATTAAAAAATTAAAAAATCAATTTAATAACTATACGTATCTAATATGAAAAAATGATGAAAATAATTACTGTATTAATTTGATAAAAAGTATTACATTAAGTGCTGCTTTAGGTCATATCTAAATATTATTTAGCAGATTTAATAGTGCGACAAGCCGCTGAACAATATTTAATATCAGCCCAATTTTTTGCCCACGCTTTACGCCAAGTCATAGGGCGATGACAGGCAACACATGGTTTACTAGGAAGGTAGGCTTTATTGCCTTTAAAGTCTAATTTAGTGGGCATTATTTATTAGGTATTATGATGAGTTATGGGTTTAAGTGATTTAATATCTGTGCTACGCGGCACGATACGCTGCCATATACCGCGATGTAAGGCATAGATATTTGGTGAAGATATGATTGATAATCAATGTGTTGTTGAGTTCGAAAAGCTTCGCAATCACGCATACCGTCTTGTTCGTGTGCAATGTCATCGCCACACAGGATAACTAAATCGTAAGTGGTATGTATCAATTGAAGCATACGTTGCGGAATAGCTAGGTTTGGCCATGTCCAGTAGTGGTACAGCGCCGTTGTTAATGGTGTGGTATCACTAATAATATAAGTCTGGCTACGAGCAATAGCTAAATGCTCTAGACGCGATTGACGTAAGGCAATAAAGCACATATCAGCCGAAGTAAATAAGCCGTGTTTAGTCACCCAATATTCACGGGCAAATTCACTGACTAATATGCCGCCTAATGAGTCCAGTAAGGCTTTTGCTAAAGTAGATTTACCTGTAGATTCGCCGCCTAATAAAGCAATATGAATGGCTTTTTTAGAGGTATTTATCATAAAATTTGTGCGGATAAATGTTTACGCCAGTTTAAATAAGCGACTATTGCCATAACCCAATATAAACTGTAGAAAGCACTACTGACATAAAACTCGCGCAAAATATACAGGGGAACAGACAATGTATTCACCATTAACCATATAGGCCAAGTGCTTATTTTACGTTGCATTAACCACCATTGTGCCAACACACTGAACGTTAATATTTGTGAGTCTATCCAAGGATTAGCTGCATCAGTAAACTGCTGTAATCCAAAAGCGTACAAAAAACCCGTAGTTATTGCAATTAGTATTGCTAATAATATAAATTTAGAAGGTATAGTTTGAATCGGGGCGGCGGGTTTATTGATCTGACTTGACCAGTGCCACCAACCCCACACGCTAGTAGCAATAAAAAATAATTGTAAGACTGCTTCAGCATACAATTTTGCATTCATAAAAAAGTAGGTAAATAATAAACAACTAACAATTCCAAAAAACCAAGTCAGTACATGGTTTCGTGTTGCTAATATTACACAGATTAGCGATGTTAAATTACAAGCCCACTCTAAAGCACTGGTATTTTGAAGCGCGTTTATAAATATAAAAAGCATAAAAAACTTTGGTTTAAAAAAGTCTATTATATAAACACTGCTTAGGATCAGGATTTAAAACCGCCTAAATATCTTGAACAGCTTTAAATTCTGAAAATCCTGATTCTAACTATTATTTAATTATTATTTTGCTTAACGGCCTTTTTC
>JAYWHD010000126.1:0-7099 GCA_043777895.1 Betaproteobacteria bacterium
GCAATTTTTTGCCCGTGTTGTTCAGTTAAAACGCGTTGCAATAAAGTGGTTTTACCCGCCCCTAAAAAGCCAGTGAAAATCGTAACAGGAATTAAAGTATTTATAGTCATAACATTCGTTTTATTTTAAGTATTTTATTTTAAGTATTTTTAGTTTTAGTTTTAGTTTTAAGTATTATTTAATCTATAAATATTATCTGTATCTATAAATATCATCTATAAATAATGTTTATAAACATTATTAGTAATTACAGTTCATACAGTTAAGTTTCTAAAGCCGCCCATTGGGTTAGTTTTTCATCCAGTAACTGTTCAATTTCGCTCATACGTTTTATTGCAGTATTTGTGTCATTATTATAAGCATTAGGCTGACTAAGCTTAAGTTGAATGGCCTGCTGTTCAAGCTCAAGTACCACAATTTCATTCGGTAATTTTTCTAACAACTGCTTGTCTTTATAGCTTAATTTCTTAGTAGACGTAGTTAAAATTGAAGCGGTATTAGTACCATTAGCACCAACAGTGTTAATGGTATTTTTAGGCAAAGTGACGATTTTAACGGTATTTACTTTATTTGCCTGTGCCGCCCTAGCCGTTTGTTGTTGCCAATCGGTAATACCACCTTCATACTCTCGCCAATAACCCGAACCATTATTAACTGTATTCTCAAGTGTATCATCGCCTTCATGGACAATTAAGCTGGTTACCACGTTGTCTAAAAAAGCACGGTCGTGGCTGACTAAAAAAACTGTACCCGCATATTCACCTAATAGCTGCTCTAGTAATTCTAGTGTATCAATGTCTAAATCGTTAGTGGGTTCATCTAATACCAATACATTAGCAGGACGGGCAAATAGGCGTGCCAATAATAAACGGTTTCGCTCACCACCACTTAAACTACGTACGGGTGAGTTAGCTCTGGCAGGGCTAAATAAAAAGTCCCCCAAATAGCTCATAACATGTTTTCTTTGTCCTGCTAATTCAATCCACTCTGTGCCTGGGCTTATAGTTTCAATTAAAGTTTTGTCTAAGTCTAATTGTTCGCGTAATTGATCAAAATAAGCGACTTGAATATTACTACCCGTTTTAACAGTACCACTGTCTGGCGGCAACTCTCCCAAAATAGTGCGTAATAGCGTTGTTTTACCTGCACCATTGCGGCCAATTAAACCGATTTTATCGCCGCGTAAAATAGTTGCAGTAAAGTCTTTTAAAATAACTTTATTACCAAAAGATACATTAACGCGTTCTAATTCAGCAACCAATTTACCACTACGTGAGCTGGCATCAACTTCTAATTTAACTTGGCCTACTTGGTCACGCCGTTCACTACGTGCTTTGCGTAAAATATTTAATTGATTGACGCGGTATTGAGCCCGCGTACGCCGTGCTTGTACGCCTTGACGAACCCAAATTTCTTCTTGTGCTAATAGTTTATCGGCACGGGCATTTTCTAAAGATTCAGCATTGAGTTCTAAAGCACGTGCCGCTTGCCAAGCAGCAAAATTACCCGGATAACTACGCAATAAACCACGGTCTAATTCAACAATACGGGTAGCTACTGTGTCTAAAAATGCACGGTCGTGCGTAATAAAAATTAAAGCACACGGCGTATCACACAACAATGTAGCTAACCAATCAATCGTTTTCATATCTAAATGATTAGTGGGCTCATCTAATAAGAGTACATCAGGTGCAGTCACTAAGCCCTGTGCCAATGCCACTCGTTTTTTTTGCCCGCCAGACAAAGTACTCATTAATGCAGAGCCTTCAATTTGTAAACGTGTTAATACCGTATCTACCCGCGTTTCCCAATTCCACCCATCGTTTGAATCGATTAAATCTTGTAGTTGAGTAAGCTTAAGCATATCCGCATTGGCATCACAAGCAAGGTCTTCGTATTGTGCCCGTGCTTGGCGTACTGTGTGTAGTGGTGCAGCAACCGTATCAAAAATAGTTGCGTTGTCATTAAAATCAGCTTCTTGTGCAACATAGGCACACCGTAAATGTTGCTGCTGTTGTATTAAACCATCATCTGGTTTTTGTGTGCCTGCTAATAGTTTTAAAAAGCTACTTTTACCTGCCCCGTTGCGTCCGATTAAACCAACACGTTCAAGCGGTTGTAATGAAAAATCAACGCCATCAAGTAGCGCGACATGCCCGAAAGCAAGTTGAATATTGGAGAGTGTAATTAAGGCCATGTGTTATTGTAGATTATGTAATTTTATGTGGCTTTAATTAAAAAAATTAAATTAGAAATTAAATTTTAAAATTTTAAAATTTTTAAAAAATGTTGTAGTCAATAACAATTTATAGCATTGTTAATTTTAGGGAATATTTACCCTTTTTGATAGCATCAATAAATATAAATTTGTTGGCTATCTATTTAGTGCAGCATATAAAAAATATATTTAGTAGCTTATTTAAGTAATATCACAGTCTTTCACAGTCTTTAAGCGTAGGGCTTTGCCCCCAACCGTATTGAGCATCTATTAAGCTGTCTAAATAATTAGCCACTGCCTTATATTGCAAATAAGTATCATTTATTAATACTAACTGCTGCCAAAATATATCAAATCCAACCGTATGTTGAAAATACCATTGAATATGCTTACGTGCGGTTCGTACACCTTGATATTCACCATAAAAAGCATAATGGTCTTCAAGGTGTTGCAGTAAAATTGAACGCATACTACTAATTGTGGGCTCTGGTAATAATATACTATCCGTTAAAAAACGTGCTATTTGACCGTATAACCACGGTCTACCTTGTCCTGCCCGTCCAATCATAACGGCATCAGCTTGGGTATAGTCTAATACTGCACGGGCTTTAGCGGGAGTAGTAATATCACCATTTGCAATCACAGGAATATTGACATAAGCTTTAACCGCAGCAATAGTATCATACTCGGCATCACCCGTATATAAATCAGCCCGTGTGCGTCCGTGTAAAGTTAATACTGCAATACCTGATGCTTGTGCAATCGCTGCAATTTTCAAAGCATTTTTATTGTCGCGATTCCAACCTGTACGAAATTTTAAAGTCACAGGTATATTGTATGGCGTTGCTGCTGCAACGACTGCATCTAAGATTTTTCCGACTAATACCTCATGTTGTAGTAAAGCAGAACCACACGCTACATTACATACTTTTTTAGCAGGACAACCCATATTAATATCAATAATATCTGCACCTTTATCAATATTAAAGACGGCAGCTTGTGCCATCATAACGGGGTCAGCACCTGCAATTTGCACGGCAATAGGTGTCGGTTCACCGTCGTGGTTTAAACGCCGTGTTGTTTTAACCGTAGCCCATAGTTTTGGATTACTGGCTGCCATTTCACTCACAGCATACCCAGCCCCTAAACGCTTAGTTAATATTCTGAAAGGTCTATCAGTTACCCCTGCCATAGGAGCAACGATTACATTATTGGTTAAAACATGACGACCAATACGTAAATTACGCATATTATTTATAGTATCTTTTTTATGAAGACTCATCAATTTTATTCAAAAAATATTTTTATAAATTTTATAAAGTTACTGACTTACTTAATATATAAACATATATATATATGTACATTTAATATAGTAAAGTATTATTTATTATTTATTATTTATTATTTATGTATATTGTTTATACATAAATAATATATTGTATACTAAAAATATACATAAAATATACTATGTAATATAATTTTAGTATATAATTACTAATAATTAATTATTAACTACTTTTTTATTAACACCTACTGGAATATTTATGAATGATTTAATGAGACAAGCAAATGAGCTACGTGCGCAAGCAGCTATACTAGAAGCCCAAGCATTAGAACAAATACAAGCAGCACGTGCTATTGTATTAGCAGAAGTTAAAGCCACAATCGCTGAATATAATTTTACATTAATTGAACTAAATGTAAAAACCGAAAAAAATACTAAGTCGGTCAAAATGGGTCGTAGCCACCCAAGTGCAGGTAAAAAAATAGAAGCCAAATATAAAGATATATACGGTAATGTTTGGACAGGCCGTGGCGTTCAGCCGCGTTGGTTAGCTGATGCTATTGATGGCGGTGCATTACTAGAGCAATTTTTAGTAGTATCTTAATACTATGCTGTAAACTATCTTTTTAAAATTTAGCCATACTTAGTTATATTTTTGCTGTACAAAGCACATTTTATAAAAAAACTTTTAGTTTAAAATGTGCTTTATTGCTTTTTAAATACTATTTGATACTATTTTTTAAATATCTTTTAAATATCTTTTAAATATCTTTTAAGTATTTTTTTTAAGTGTTTTTTTAAGTGTTTTAATAAAAAGTTTTTTTAGTTTAACTAAAAAACTATACATTAATATTAAATATATTAAATATATTTAGTAGCCTTAATATACCTAAACCTTGTTTAGATTAAATAATTTAATATTTAATACCATTAATTAAACTCATTTCTAAGTTTCAGGTTAAAATGTTAAATTGCTCATGCTGTTACTATTCCTCAAGTAATAGTTATCTTAATTAAAGCAGTCTAATAAACCTTTTGTGCTTACACTGACATCTAAAGTGTAAATACATTTTAAAAAAATATAGGACTATCTTATGGTTGTTATCCGTTTATCTCGTGGTGGTGCAAAAAAACGCCCTTTTTACAACATAGTTGCAACTGATTCGCGTAATCGCCGTGATGGCCGCTTCATTGAACGTATTGGTTTTTATAATCCAGTTGCGTCTGAAGGCACAGAATCTTTACGTATTGCTGCCGATCGTTTAACTTACTGGATTGGTGTAGGTGCACAAATGTCGCCAACTGTTTCTCGCTTGGCTAAAACAGTAAAACCTGTTGCCGCTTAATCGCAGTAAGGTTTGATACTTTAAAAGCGGCTTCGGCCGCTTTTGCGTATTTGATACTGTAAGAAGATAAAAGCAGACACGTTATTTTAAATATTTAGTATCTAAATAATTTATGATTATTAAATAATCATAAATCATAAATCATACATAAATAATAATCTTAAACAATTATCAATTATATTAGATAAATTTATGGAACAATTACCACAAGATGCTATTGAAGTTGGCCGTATCATTGAAGCGTACGGCATTAAAGGAGGTATTAAACTAAAGCCTTTTTCTAACTCTGCTGATGGCTTGTTGTATGTCAAAACTTGGTTTTTAAAAGCGATAACAGGTACTATTCAAATGGTGACTGTTGAGCAATCTAAGTGGCATAGTGATGCTATTACTGCTCAATTAAAGGGTATTAATGACCGTGACCAAGCACAAATATTACGTAGTAGTACTGTGTGGGTTAGCCGTGCTTTACTACCAAAAACTCAATTAGATGAGTATTATTGGAGTGATTTAATTGCTTGCCAAGTATTAGCTATTGATGGACGAATTTTAGGTAAAGTCACTTCTTTATTAGAAACAGGGGTACATTCAGTGTTACAAATTGATTGCGGTACAACTTTTGAACCCGTGTTAATTCCGTTCGTCAATCAATTTATAGATAAAGTCGATTTAGCGACTAAAATAATATATACCCAATGGGAGT
This sequence comes from Betaproteobacteria bacterium, assembly GCA_043777895.1. GTDB lineage: Bacteria > Pseudomonadota > Gammaproteobacteria > Burkholderiales > Burkholderiaceae_C > JBDLSY01. The sequence continues at coordinate 5,553 of JAYWHD010000126.1, forward strand.
ATGATTGGTTAGATACTATTGAAGAGAAACATATTTATGTTAATATAAAAAAATAAAAATAAAAATAAAAATAAAAAAGTAACCAATATTTTTATTAATCGTTATTTATTAATCGTTATTTTAGGTAAGTCTTTAAACTATATTTACCCTATTAATTAATCTAGCTGCTAATTTAAAATAAAGACTGTAATGTTACGTATAGATATTATTACTTTATTCCCCGAGTTATTTGCTGCTTGGATGACCAATGGTATTAATCGCCGTGCTTTTGAACACGGATTGGCACAAGCAGTTTTTTGGAATCCACGTGATTTTACTAAAGATAGCTATCGGCGTGTAGATGACCGTCCTTACGGTGGAGGCCCAGGTATGGTGATGATGCCCCAGCCTTTGGCTGCTAGTATTCAAGCCGCTCAAGCACGCCATACTTTGCACGGTATTGTTGATTCAACTATTATTTATTTAAGCGCACAAGGAACGCCTTGTACTCACGCTACCGTTATGAATCTAAGTCAGTCAAAGGGTATCATCATACTGTGTGGTCGTTATGAAGGTATAGACCAACGTATTATTGATTATTATATAACGCAACAAATATGTGTGGGTGATTTCGTAGTGTCAGGCGGCGAATTACCCGCAATGATGGTACTAGATGCTGCTTTACGCTTAATCCCAGGTGTATTAAATGATGTGCTTAGCACTAAAGAAGATTCTTTTTATTCGGGAGGCCTAGACTATATGCACTATACACGCCCTAAAACATTTGAAAATATAACAGTACCTGCTGTATTAATGAGTGGTAACCATTTAAATATCAAAGCTTGGCGTATGCAGCAAGCACACGCTTTGACTCAAGCAGTTCGTCCAGATTTATTACACGTAAAAAATGATAAATAAAAGTAATAAATAAAAAGCAATCAATAAAAGACAATCAATAAAAGACAATAGACTTGTTATAATGGTAGCTTGTAGACAGATTAAATTTCAAATAATCTACATTAAGCCTAGTGATGAATAGAGTCACTGACTCTATTCCTATCCTAGAAACTATCCTCGTACCATTCTAATTTAAATTTAATTAAGATACTGTCTTTATTACCTTTCTATTTTTAGTATTTTTAATATTTTTAATATTATTTAGTATTTTAAATAACTTTAAGTTATCTAATGCAATACGATCAAAAACATATAGCATTAAGCTACCTATATTATGAATATTATTGATCAGTTAAATCAAATTGAAATAGACCGCATTGCGGCTATTCGCAAACTACCTGCGTTCCGTCCAGGTGATACCGTTGTAGTCAGTGTCAATGTAGTTGAAGGCACACGTAAGCGGATTCAAGCCTATGAAGGGGTTGTTATTGCGATTCGTAACCGTGGTTTAAACTCTGCATTTACTGTACGTAAAATGTCTAACGGTGAAGGTATTGAACGCACATTTCAAACGCATTCAACGGCAATTGCAGGGGTAGAAGTAAAACGTAAAGGTGCTGTTCGCCGCGCTAAACTGTATTACTTGCGTGAACTAACAGGTAAATCAGCCC
>JAYWHD010000127.1:0-2554 GCA_043777895.1 Betaproteobacteria bacterium
CCATTTATTAGTAAAAAGAAAACAGCCGCTACAAATGTAATAAAGCTAATAATATTAAATACCACTGCATAATGCATAAAGGGTATATCTTTTTTAATACGAAAAAATTCCATAATAAATCTAAACCTTATTTTCTATTTTTGTTTATATACAATTTACATACCGTCTATATATACAATTTATACATTAAGACGCGTGGGTTGTTATTGAAGTGTTTGTGCCTGATACTTCAGGCAACACAATCGTCTCTGCCCGCCAAATTTGACCAATTGAGATACGCGTTAATTTTTTCTGACGGCCATACCACCAGTTTACTAAACCACGTGCCACCATTACTGCAGAAAACATACTGGTTAAAATACCCAAGCAATGCACTACAGCAAAACCGCGTATAGGACCAGAACCGAAGGCTAATAAGGCAATACCCGCAATTAAAGTAGTAATGTTACTGTCTAAAATAGTTGCAAAAGCACGCTCAAAGCCTATATGAATGGCCTCTTGCGGTTTAGCACCTGCCCGTAATTCTTCTCTAATTCGTTCATTAATTAACACATTGGCATCAATAGCCATACCCAATGCCAATGCAATCGCCGCCATACCTGGCAAAGTTAAAGTCGCCTGCAAAATAGACAATATGGCAAACAATAAAGCCATATTAATACCCAAGGCAATCACGCTGAATACACCAAATAATAAATAATAGGCAATCATAAATACAGCAATCGCGGTAAAGCCATAAATCATAGAGTTATAGCCTTTTTGAATATTGTCTGCTCCTAAAGAAGGGCCAATGGTTCGCTCTTCAATAATGTCCATAGGGGCAGCCAGAGACCCTGCACGCATTAACAATGCTAAATCGGCTGAAGCTTGTGCTGAACCCATACCTGTAATTTGAAACTTTGATGAAAGCTCACTTTGAATGGTGGCAACGGTTAATACTTCACCTTTATTTTTTTCAAACAATACCACTGCCATTGATTTACCAATTTTATCGCTAGTCGTCTGACTCATCGTTTTACCACCTTCAGTGGTCAAATCTAAACTGACTGCGGGCTGCTGATTTTGGTCAAAACTAGCCGTTGCATCAACAATAGAATCACCCGTCAATACCACATCTTTATACAATACTACAGGCACTGAATTACCACTGGTAAATAATTCACTTTCAAAGGGTGTCGGTGTAAATAACTCTGTACCACGTGTAATGGATTCATCTACCATACGCACCTCTAAGGTAGCGGTTCGCCCAATAATATCTTTCGCTTTAGCGACATCTTGTACACCCGGTAATTGAACCACAATGCGGTCATCGCCTTGTTGCTGAATCACGGGTTCGGCAACCCCTAACTCATTGACGCGTTTATTGAGTGTTTCTATGTTTTTCTTCAAAGCATTTGATTTAATATCCTGAATGGCTTGTTTAGTTAATTGCCCTACAAACCTTACATTACTGCTATCAGGATTAGTATCGGGTTGCTCTACAAAGACTATTTGTTTAATATTGTCTTTCAAAGCCGCAGCGATTTTATCTTTAAACTCAACACGAGCAAGAAATTCTAAGCGGTTACTCGATAAAGTCAAACTCCCATGGCGTAGCTTTTCTCTGGCTAAAAAAGTTCTAATGTCACTGGCTAAGCCTTTGATACGTTTATCAACAGCACCGTTCATATCTACTTGCATTAAAAAATGTACACCGCCACGTAGGTCTAAACCTAAGTACATCGGCTTTGCACCAATAGCTTGTAAAAATTTGGGGGTAGCGGGTAGTAAATTTAAAGCAACTGTATATGCTTCATCTTCTTTATCTGGATTTAAGCCTGCTTCTAATGCCGCTTTAACTATTTTTTGATCCACTTCATTTTTAACACGCACTTTAATAGTGCCGCCTTGTGCAGTGGCTTGGTATTCAGCAGTAGTATTTATGACCTTGCTTGCTAAAATTAGTTCATTGACCTTAGCCAGTAAGCTGGGTTCTACTTTTAGTGTTGCTTTTGCACTGGATACTTGAACAGCGGGCTGCTCACCAAATAAGTTGGGTACACTATACAGCACAGCGACTATTACCACTATCAAAATGATAAGGTATTTCCACAGAGGATAACGATTCATAAACAGCCTAAAAAATAAAATCTAAAAAATTAAAAAACTTATACAAATAATAAAACTTATAAAGCTTATATAAATAATAGAACTTACAAAAACAATAAAGATTATTAAAAACAATAAAGATTATTAAAAATAATTAAATTAGTTAAAACAATTAAATTAACTTAAGCGTACCTTTTGGTAGTACTTTTGAGATTGAGCTGCGTTGCAACAGTATCTCAGCATTGTTATTAATTTCTAGAGCAATATACTGTTCAGTAATTCGGTTTATTTTGCCTAAAATACCACCACTGGTCATTACTTCATCACCTATTTTAATAGAATCAACCAAAGCTTGATGCTCTTTTTGACGTTTATTTTGTGGACGAATCACTAGCAAATAGAATATACCAAATAAAGCGGCTGGTAATATTAAGCTGCCTAAACCCCCACCCAATAAACCAATACT
>JAYWHD010000128.1:0-49525 GCA_043777895.1 Betaproteobacteria bacterium
CACTATTTTGATTTTAAATTACAGAAAGATAGAATTGCAGTAGTTTACGATAGCTATGTATACATATACGAGACACTAACAAAGTCTTTAGTAGGAGCAAAAGCCGAAGTCCTGAATCTTTTCTTAGCAGACCACAAAGGCGATGGGCTAACAATGACGGGTAAAAAAGGTATATATTACATAAAAAGTATTTAAATAAAGGAAGTTATATGACACACAACGACACGACACAACGCTTTGCACGCACAACTAAAGTACCAACTTATTCTAATCAATACGAAGAAGAAAAAATATCAAAAAAAGAAATAGCTAAAGCAATTGGTTATGCGATTATATTTATGATTTTCTTTTACCCGCTTCTCTTTATTGTTATGTCTTTTTGAATAAAGGATTAAAAAAATGAATGACACATTAAAAAAAGATTGCTTAGATATATTATATAAAAAATATGGCTTAAGTGCATGGAGTTGTAAATTCATAATGAAAAGCTTTGACAAATGGAGTGTGTTTAAAAGTCCAGTGCATATATGCTTAGCAATGATTGCAAGCTATAGAAAAGACAAAGAAGCTTTAAAAAAATTTGAAGCAGAAAAAATAGAGTTTTTTAAGCAATTTAATTTTTTTGAATAATACGATATTACCCTTTACCAAGCCCGCTCAATGCGGGTTTTTTTACGTCTAAAAAATATCATATTCTGTAGTGTTTCTAATATCTACAGAATGACACCTCAAAACATAATTAACTAATCCTTTGTTTTGCACGTCTACAACTTCAAAAGTAGAATTACGGGCAGTTATTAAATCACCTTGGGTAGGTTTTTGTTGAATATCATATTTATTAATTGTAAATTCGTAATCAACTGAATTAATGTGTAAATTCCCGCCTACTTCAACATCGGCATCTCTAACATAAAAAACTGCACACAATGAGACAATAACGCCGTTTTGATACTCATAAATTATTGGCTCACCCATTAATTTATTTATCTTTTTAAATGCTTTATTGGCAATTAATGAGAATTTAGACGACATTTTAAGTAATCAAACACGTATATTTAAACTGTTTTGTACTAAGACTGGTAGTAGTAATTAAACAAGTAATAGTCGCAATACTACCTATATTACCGCCGTTTATTTGACAATAAACCATTGGTGACTGAATAATTGTATTTGTAATAATAACGCCAGCATCAGCAGTCCATACTGCACTAGTTACTAACTCATCAATTAATGCAGTCGGTTTTTTAGGTAAGTCAGCTAAATAATGGCTACAGTTTAATTCAACTGGCACAGTTTCAATAGATACCTTTGTTTTGTGGTTTGTAATACAAACAACATCAACAGTAGGTAAAGGCTTTGGTACTGATTTTATACACTGCATAATAAAAACCTATGATAATTATTTTTAACAATAAAAGAATGTGCATCATTAATTAATACATGACTATGTGCATCATTTAACAATAAAAAATCGTGTTTATTACAAATTTTAATATCATTAGATTGTAAATTTACTGATTGTAAACCTGTTTTTTCTACTTGATTATTCTCGTAATAGTCGGGCCACATCATATACCACCGTTTAAAACAGTCATAATGCCTCGCTCTAAAGTAATAACACCACCATTAATTAATAAACCTTTAATCAAAAAAGTATATTGCCTAACGCCTGATTTTAACTTTAATGTATCTTGACGCTTTAAGTTAATTTGAACACTACTATTATCAATCCTTAAAACTGAACCTACAACGTCCAAAACAGGCAATTGATTTAAGCAGTTTTGATTATTCATTACAATAAAACGAACCTCGGTAACTCCAGTTAAGTCGTAACCAAAATGCCCACCAACTGCACGGACACCAGAATAATCATCACCTGCTACTATTTCAATATGCCTGTTCATCTTTAATCCTTCTTAATTTTAGTAACGCTCTCTGCTAAAATAGCGGCTTCTAATTTAGATTTAGGTTTAACTATTTCTACAATTACACCTAAAGAAAGTAACTCATCAATACGCTGTTTAGGCAATTCAATAAGTATTTCATTAGGTCGTTGCAAACCAATTGTGCATAGTGTTTTGTACATATTAAGACACAAATCCATTGCCGCCAATCACCATATCAGAGCCTGCTGGTACAACCATTGGTGCTGATTGAAGCATCACATGCAACAAAGAAGGGTCTGGCTGCTTCCAAGTTTTTGCATAGTATTCGTAACCTTCAAAGTTTGCGTCAATATCTTGAATTTTACCAAATGCACGAGCACCTCTAGTGTCTGAAACTAAACCGCAATAGTTATCAGGCAAATAAAATTTACGAGCACCTGTTGAATCATAATAAAACCCGTCATACGTCCATACTTCTAAACCATTTAATTTTTTATCATCTAGTTTTAATTTAAAGTTGGCTTGGTCATCGCTGGTATTAAAGACTGTACCCTCTAAAACATTGCGAATACCAGCATAAGGCTTAATAAAAACATCGTTAAAATCATTGTGTTTAACAAGTGCTTTCCAAACTTTTGTACGCATGAATAAAATTCTACCGTAATTGCCCGCTAAATCAAACGATAAGTTGCGCATTGTTTCAATGTCTTGAACTGGCGTTGAAGTTGGTAAATTCCACGGCGTTGCAGGAATAAAGTTAGCAGCTGGTGAACGACCGAAATCAGCTTCATATAAAGGGTGGTCATCGCTCATAACGATGATTTTACCTGTTACCATAACTTCAGCAGCCATTTGTTGCACGCGGTTATCAAGCATTTCTTTCATTAAAGCAGTTTTTTGCAATTGGTCAATTTGCATCGCTTCAGATTGAGACATTCTTTGACTAATCGTCATACCACCTTCGCGTAACCTATTTAAAATTACACTATCAACAGACTTGCACGGCTCTACAGTCATCTTAGGCTTTATATAAGCAAACTTCATAAAATCAACTTTACCAGTACCACTTGTACGAACTGGGCGACCTTCAACGCACGGAGAAACATACGGCGCTATAGGCACATGCATGTTTAAATCTGCCAATGCTAAAACTTCGCTAGTTGTGATACTTTTCTTTGCAAAAAAAGTATCAATAAGCCAAGAACCACCGCCGTCTCGCTGTCTATTATTTAATAGTGTAAGTTCAAAATCACCAATTAAATCAACTGGTAAACCTTTATAGTTAAATGTACTCATTAGACAACAACCTTTCTTAGTTCAATATTTAATTGTGCACCACGTCCACGGGCTGAAGCGTATTGTGCTGGAGTTAGTTTTACACCTGATAAACTACACATTGCAATATCAAATTCGCCTTGCGTATATCCTGCAATTTCATAACCAGCACTAGCATGTGCTGTTGTTTGAATAACAGTAAGCGAATGTACTGCAATAGCATCAAAATCACCTGGTAAAGTTGCCAGCGAATATGAATTTATTGAGGCATTTAATTTTAATAAATCACCGCGATTTATAACTACGCCGCTTGGGCATAGTGCGTTGTTTGTTTGTACGTGATCGCCAACAATTAGCGTATCATCATTACGAGAAAAATTAACAGTAGACGCCCCACAGCAGCCAATACTCATTATTTACCACCTTTCATCATTGCTTTAAAAACTACACTTTCTTTTTCATAATTAGTATCCTGCCCACTAATAACCGAAGGGGCATTCGCTCCTACACTCATTGATTTTAAAATATCTTGAGTATTTGCTTGAGCAGCATCGGCTTTTTGTGCAACTGGGAAAGTGCTTAATAAACTTGTAATTTCAGCAACATTCATGTTGGTTTTTAGTGCTAAATTAGTAGCCTGTGCTTCACGCCCTTTTGCTTCTTCGCTGTTTAAAATGCTGTCAATTCGCATACGTTCAGCGAACGCACCATCGCGTTTTGCTTGTTCTAAATCCCCATTTTGGGACGCTTGATTATCCATACTAGCTCCTTTTGTTGTCCCTTTTTTTGGGCTTTTAGTTAAAAAACTTTTCATATCACTAATAGCAGTTTTTAATGTGCCTACTTTATCAGCAAAGCCAATATCAACTGCATCATTACCTATATACATTCCAGCCTCTGTATTCATCACATCAGCGTTAGCCATTTTTCTATTTTTAGCAACTTTACCAACAAATAAATTACGTATCATGTCTAATTCCTTTTTATACTCTTGTTTTAATTCATCCGTCAATGGGTTATACGGGTTTCCATCTACTTTTTTATTACCACTATAAATATAAGTATGCTCAATGCCATCTTGCTTTAACATTTCTTTATATGATACGTGCGACATGACAACACCAACACTGCCAACGCTTGCAGTTTTTGGTAAATATATTTTTGAAGAAGAACACGCTAACCAATATGCAGCACTTGCTGCACACTCATTAGCAACTGCCCAAACTGGCTTTGTTGAATTCTCAATAAACAATCCGCACTCATCGCACCCCGAAACTTCACCGCCTCCACTGTTAATATTTAAAACAATACCCTTAACGTTACTATCGTTATTCGCTTGATTAAGAGCGTTAGTTATATAATCGTAACCAGTAAAACCATAAAATGAATTAGTAAAATTATGAATTAAAGTTCCTTTAATATTAATTATTGCTATGTTATCTTCTAAAGAATAATTAAAATCAGGCTCATCATCATCGTCTTCCCTTTCAAAAAATGCCTGTTTACCAATCATTAATTTATCTTTTAAATCTTTTTCAATCATTAATTTACAATTACTAATTAATGATTGTAATCCTACGGTAGTCATTAACATCGGCTTATTTTCAAATTCACTCATTATTTACCTCTGTTTTATTAATAAATATTGCTTCTGATATTCGCGGGTTTAATCCTCTTGCTATTCTATCCATCTCTTCGTATTGTCTTTGGTCGTTTACTTCTTGCCAATCTAAACCCAATTCAGCGCACTCAATTTGCTGTGTGCTTAATGTATTATTTAGCAATACTTCAGAACCTTTAGCACCCTTAACTTTATCCATAATTAAACGACCAGCACCAATCCAATTAGAATTTAACAATGCCGAACGATTAGCCCAATAAGGAATACCTGTCGGCGGTTTTAAAACACCTTTAACTATGGCTTCGTCTACAAAAGCCCTTAAAATCAAATTAGCTAGTTTTTTTGCTACCGCCGCACCTTTGGATTGATGGAATCGCCAAGCAATTTGCGTACTCATTTGACTACTTGCAAAGTTTGAGTGAGTAAAGTCACCACTATACTGCTCATACGCCATACCAAAAGCTTTAGCATTATTTAAATGCCCTTCACGCACAAAACCTAAATTATCGTTTGTTGGTAAATTGTGGGATAAAAACTCTAATTTTTCACCGCTTAATAATTGAGTTATTGCAATTCCATTATCATACAATCTATAACTCTCGCCTTCTTTAGCCCTAATTGATTCTAATTTATTTAAACCACTAATTGAATTGCCGTTTTCATCAGTACCATCGCTTAAGTCATCTAAAATTGCACTATCAGGATAAGGTGAAGTAAGTACTTGTGCATTCTTAGTATTTGCAACAGCTCTTTCAATAGTCATTTTTTGCAACTCACTTTGCAATTTAGCACTATTAATAACTCCCGCCAATTGAGAAACACCTCGGGACTGGCTAGGCTCTTTTCTATCAATAATATGTATTACATTTAACCAGCCGTATTCATTATATTTAGGCACATACACATAATCATTATCACCCAAAAAAGAATTTTCACCGGGAAACTTCTTACTAATATAATAACCCACCGCTTCACCGTAACTGTCAAAAGCAATACCACCTTTAACTTCATGCCCTCGCTCATTAATTGAGTTGTCAATACCAAGCAGGTTAAACGGTGTATCAACCCGTGGCGGGGCTATACTTTGCCAACACGTACTAAACCCAGTCTTATTAGGTCTCCACTCTCTTGTAAAAAATGATTCACCATAAATTAAATCCATTCCTATGGCTTCTCTAAGTATTTGACTAAATGTATTTTGACGGCGGGCATCAAAAAAACACTCGGGGTCATCGCTTAAAGAATTAAATAAGCTTTCTACCTGTGTCGCCCACTTATTTGACTCTTTAATATCAATGCCCATCAGCTTGTAGCTAGGCATAAGCTGTAAACGGTATTTTTCACCAACAATACTGTCTTTAGTTGTTTGTATGCCTGCGCTAATTAATCCGTTATTTCTAATTAAATCAGTAAGTCTGCCCTCAATTAAGGGCTTCTCTTTAATAATTGCACGGTCAGCGGACATAGGTCTTTTAACCCAGTTCTCGTGATTACGCGAATTTGGATTACCACTTTCAAAAGCAGTACTTGACATGTTCATGTACTTGCTTTTTTGAAACTTTCCGCGTTTCATTATTTTACGTGTCCTAGCAATTTAGCACCATCAGCTAACCTTTCAGCAGTAAATTTTGTCCAGTGGTCCAATGCTTTTAATAAAAAGAATAATGAGTTTTGACGATTACGCTCAATATCAACATTATGATACGGCGTATTTTGTATTTGCCAATCAATCCTGTGTATCAACGGCTCCATCATATCTTGATTAAATATACCAATACTAATAATATTGTCATCAGCTATTTTAGTAAACTCTACCCGTTGCCAACTATCAATCAAGAACCCTTGTTCGCAACGGTTTTGGATTTCGTAAATATGACCAGCATCAATTACTCTAAACATCGTTCACCTCAAAATCAATTTCTACATCATCATTAACTGCTTCTTCAACGTAACCGCTTCGGCAAAGTATTTCATATTTAACACGGTCTGAAAATGTATGATACATCTCTTTTGTTTCTTCAATTATATTCATATTATGCCTTTAAAATTATTTATTCATCCAATGGTTTGCATCTTTGTCATGCAGTGCAGTCCATACTTTCTTTGGCAAGAACGGCAATAAAGGGTGTATTAAACAATTATGAATTACTAAACGAAACCATAAATAAATTTTATATATAATTTTCATTTTCATATTATGCCCTTAAGTTAATAAAGGCATAATTATAACATTACTTTTAGCCAACACAATTTTGGACTGGCTAAAATAAATTAAACTAAATCGCCCATTGAATTAACTGTAGTCGTTACACCGTCAATCGTTGTTTTACGAATGTTGCCATCGCTTAAAACTTCAATCAATGTACCATCGTCAGTAATTGAATCACTTACAACAAAGCTAGGCTCAACAAAAACTTCGGGCGTTACTACTTCAACTGTAGTACCAGTTACCGAGGATTGCTCGGTTACTGGAGTTACTACTGTATCAAGCACAGGGATTGTCATGCTCGGTGATAAATCAGCAGGGTTACCCGCCCATTGGTATTCGCCAGCTGGAGTGTATGGTGTAGTAACACAACCTAATGCTTCGTTAAGTTTTGTTTTACGTGCATCGCAATCGCTTTGAATGCTTTCGCCCAAGCTTTTAAAAGTATCCGCTAGTTTACAAAGAATGTCAGACTGCTGTCCTTCTTTTAACTTAACAATGTCGGCTTCTATTGTAATGACTTTATCATTTGTTTTCGCAATTTCAGCGTTTGTCTTATCAGAGTTCTTATTAATTACACTAATCTGCTCTTTAATCGCCGATACGTCAAGCTTAAGTGATAGCAAACTTTGTAAAGCAATATTATCGTTAGATAAAATTTCTTGAATTGCAGTTAATTTTTCAAGCGTTGTTGCGTCAATGCTTGTAAGTAAAGCAATTGATGGCTCAATCTTTTTAATTGCTTCTTGCAATTCAACTACTTTATCATTAGTCGCAACTGAAAACTCAGCAACTTTTGAAACTTGTTCAGCGGTGTAGTCTTTTGCAATCCGTAAGCTATCACAAATTGCTTTGGCTAGTAATGCTTGTTGTTCGTCTGTACAGGCTTGACCTGCTTTAATCATATCCGCAATTTTTAATGCTTCAATGTTAATAGTCTCGGCTGTACAAACTCGTAATTCTGCTGTTGTTGTAATTACATCACTCATAATTTTTCCTTTTGTTTATTCACACCGTGTGAATTATTTTACGTAAAGTTGTTTTGAACCACCTACATTAACCGTATAATTAGCACCAACTGGCAAGGTCGCATCAGCCAAAGCCAAGGCTGTTGTTGCATAATTAATAATAGATACTGGAGTACCACCTCTAAATGTACTGTTGTTTCTAAATAAAGACTGCCCTGTACCTAGCTTTACAAAACTAGATGTAATACCGCTTGGATCTGAATTGGTTACTGCTACAAGTACCATGTCATCAGTAACTATTACTGGAGCGGAATAATTAACTAACATAAAATTAGCATTAACCGTACCCGCACCTACATTAGTATTTAACTTATAGTACAACGCGTGCCACTGTGGCATTGGGATACCACCAGCCGTTACTGTTTGTGATGGTGTGCCACCTAAACCAGCAATCACTGTACCTACAGGAGGCATATTAATATCATAATAACCCGCCGTAGACTTAATACCTGCTTCTGTACCACGTCCACCGCCCAATATAATTAGGCGTTCTGTCCACTTCAATTCACCCGTTGCACTATGGGTGATAGTACCACCACCGTTCATTAATAAGTTTGCACGACTACCGTAAAAGTCATCACTAGGTTTTAGCTGTGTCCAAAGTGTAGCACCGTTATTATTGACTTTGCGATAAAAAAGCTTTTGATCAAAGAAACTACCAGCAATTTGCATCGCATAATTATTGTTAGGATTACTATGGCGGCTTTGGTTTAAATGCCACCAGCTTGTTGCACCAACTGGCCATTGACCTACATTTGCTTCAGTACTTCCACATTCATAATGCCCTGACTGAATTGACGATCCAAATAAATTAGGTGTACAAAGAGTTTCAGTCCTAATACCACCTGACCCATATCGTACTTGCTTATTGTCTAAAGTTAATACGTCTGTAAATACTGAATTACCCCCAGCAGCTGTCGGCTCTGAAGTCTTAAGCGATAACTTATTACTAGTTTTGTGAATTTGATACCCACGATTGCTAGACGAATTTACCCATTGTGTGCCATTAAAATAAGTGTCAAAACCTAGTGATATATTATCGGTCGCCCAATTTAAATTCTGATAAATTGGGTGAGTGCTACTACCAGCATAAGCTTCTGTGTGTGGACCTGTATCACGCACCCCAGCCTCTCCATATTGTTTTGTAATATCGTTTATATCTAAAGATATGGCAGGCTGAACTACAAATAAAGCAATCGCTGTAATTAATATTTTATTCATAGTGAATTAAGATAAAGGGGTGAATAAAAAACGATGAGGTAAATTTGTTGTTATAGCAACAGGTACACTAAATGCCATTGCGTTTGCAGTATCTCCTGCAAAATTACGTTTGTATATAACTTCATTGCCCACAGAATTATAGGCACGGTGTATAACATCGCTAAACGACCCAGTAGGCATACCTAGATTATGCACTACATTTAGTACCCCCGCAGGTATTGTAGCAACTGATACTACTTTACCCGAGTTACGACCGCCGTCAGTAAACGACCACGCTGTACCCGTCCAATGTAAATATGTATGAAAGCCCGGCGACAACGTATCGCCACCTAGCATAAATGCTACTGTACCAACGTTTACTATTTTTACAACATCACCCGCTTGTCCATCAGTTGGTACTGGCACTGTTACTACACCATCAACAACGCCCGTATAGGTTACATTAAAACTGCTTGCAATATCTACTGTAAGTAAAGCTGTACCAATTGGGCCTGCTACAGTAACTGCTAAAGGTAGGGTTACTAATTTAAAATTGTCTACTACTATCATACTATTTCCTTAAGTTGAAAAGGTTTTTATAGGATTAACAAAAATCGTAACGCTGTTTACTGCTAATGGTACAGATATTTTAAACTGGGTGGGACTAATTCCTACTGCCCGTAACATCACATCTGAACCAAATTCATTTCTTACTGTTATTTGAAAACTACTTATTGGACTTTGTGCCGATAACGGTACAGTCCATATACTTTCTAAGGCAGGGATATTTACGTTTTTAAATTCGTGCGGAAAATATATAACTGCTAAACTTGAGACTGACGATTCTGACATAATTTAAATTATTAATTTGAATAAATAATTGTAATACTCTGAACACCTAGTTGCGTTGAATAAACAGTATTAGTAGTTAAAGTTTGACCGTAACCGCCAGTATGACCGCCATAGGTTGAATGAATAGAAGGGTTAATAGTTGCCGCAGTAATAATTGTTCCAGCGTCCATTGTTAAATTTGAACTGTTAAAATTACCCAAATCGTCTATTGAATAGCTAATTACTCTACCTGTTTTCATTGTTACTGAACTACCAGCGTCTGCGCTTATAAAACCCACGCCAACATCTTGTAATATAGTAATACTTTCAATAACTGAATTTAAAGGCAATTGTAAAATAATATCTTGAATACTTAAAATACCCGTGTTTTCGCTTAAATATATTTTTTTATTTAAATTTGAAGTTATTTTACATAAACCTTTTTCAACAATTGTAAAATTTTGAGTTGTTAATGGCTGACCGTAAGACCCGCCGTAAACGCTGTGTATCGGCAATACTGGGGATTGAATTACATCGCCAGTATCATTTAACCATACTGTCCATAAAACAACTCCATCTTTTAAATTAAAGCCCTGAACTTTCTGAACATTAACGCCATTCGCACAATAATCAGTTGTTTCAACTTCAATATCATTTAAATGTTCGAATTTTTTTAATTCTGAAATAACACCAGTATATGGTGTTGCGTCTAAATTCCACGCCAATATTGTTGGGGTAGTGCCAATTGGGGCTTCTACTGAAGTAACATCTTGCAATAACACTATTGAACCGTTAGGCCCGCATAATGTGATTATTTCACGGTCATACTGTGCTGGGGTTAATGGTGATGAGCCGTTATTATTGTAATCATACCAAGTCATTAACAACACCCCCTGTTTATTTTTTGTTTACCGCCAAAATATCTTAAGCCTCGGCGGGTATTATTTAATCCTAAAATAGCAGCCGATAAATCATTACCACATGTGCTGTGCAAGTTCTTAATGTAATCAAGCAACATAGGCATGTTTGATTCTGTATACCTTACTTTTTGGTCTCTAAAAAATACCTCTACTTCTTTTGTGCCTGTTGCCAAAGCGTGATACGCATTTATAGCCGAAGTTATCATTGCTTGACAAGTCGGCAATGCTTCAACTTTTGCAATATCAGTTTCACAACAGGCATTTTTTTCATTTTCCATAAATAAATTTTACCAGTCTTTTTTTAAGTTTGTCCAGTCTTTTTTTATTTCTTTTTTTATTTCTTTATCGTTTACTTTAATGCACCTTTTTTCTGCTTCAACCCAATTGTTGTTAGTGTATTTGTGTAAACCTAAAAAATAAGCACCAGCCAAATTGTAAACAGTCAAATCTAAAGGCTCATTCCTTGCACCTGGCGGGTTAATAAATTGTATTTCCTGTTTGCCACGCCTCATTACTACATGGCGTTTTTCGCATGTTAAACCGTCAAAAAAATCATCGTTTAAATAACTACTAAAATGAATTGCACCCGCACCACTTTTTAAATGCCAACGGCTCCATAAATATTCTTTTGCTGTATCAGTACCAATTGTCCATAACTCAGCTCCTTTTTTTTCAATTTTACCTCTAATATTTATATCTACAAGTGATGGTCGGCTGCTTATTATAGGTTTCCCAGGTCTAGGTGAACCTCTAATTGCTAACACTTTTTTTGCTCTTCTTAATCGTGTAAAATTATAAACCTCATTATTTAAATACCCACTATCAACTATTGTCGCATATATTTTTAACTCACCGCCTTTTTCGTGTTGCAACGGTGTATTAATGTACTTATCTAATAAATCCCAACTGGATTGCTCAATTGGTGAACTATTAATTACGTGATAATCAACTATCCACGCCTCACCATTGCGACCCCAAGCAATAATCATTGCCTCTAAACGATTGCCCTGAACGTCCACGGCACACGTTAATATACAACCACCAGCTGGCACTGTTCTTAATCTATACGGCTCGGCTCTTTCTTGAAGTGCAATTGCACTGGTATTAGAAGCACCAGCATCAAAAGATAATGCAAGGCGGGTATTAACGTATACCTGCATCGCCTCCATATCGTTTTTATCCATACGTTCTTTTGCTGATAAATATTCAATTGCCATACTCTTCCAAGATAACCAGCCAACGGGTGAATAAAAAGAGCTGATATTGACGCTAAATGTTTGACCATCGCCTTTAGAGTTTTGACGATACACATATCTACTTAACATTTCAGTTTTATGATGTTCCCTAATTTCACCTTTGCAATTTGGACACTCCATATACGCATTAATGACTATATTATCTTCCACTTGCCACCTTAAATTTTCTTGCAATAATTCATGATAAACACCGCAATGCGGACAAGGCACATCTACTACGCATTGCGTACCCCTTGCGTACCAGCTACTAATTTGACATGTACCAGTGTTGGTGGGTGATGAAACTAAATAAGCTTTTGCTCTATCACCGAACGATGTTAAACGTGCTAGTGCAATAATTAAACTATCTCCTTCGCCATCAACGTTGCTTAACCACCTATTTATTTCATCGCCGATTACATAACGAACTGATATTTCTGCTAAGTTTTTAGCAGACCCTGCCGTGGTTATAATTAATTTACCGCCGTCAAATTCTTTTGTGCCTATCGTGTTTCTTGCATCGCGGCTTCGTGGTTTTGCTACTTTATCAACTATTTTAGGAGTGCCTGCTATAGTTTTACTAATCCTATCAGACAACCTAGTTGCCAATTCACCACTAGGCATCAACGCCAATATATTTGCTGGCTGGGCATCTATTATTGCACTTATAAAATTTAATGCAATCTGTGTTTTTAATATTTGTGAACAACCTTTAACGATTACAAATTTATATTGAGTGTTTGGACTTAATGCTCTTAAAATCTCCTTGGCATAAGGCGTTCTTTTTAAATTATATTTACCCGGCTCTGGCCCATTACCTCTAGGAATATAAGCGTGATTTTCTGACCACTCATCAATCCACAATTGAGGCTCTGGACGTAATCCTTGTATAAAATATTTAAGCGAATGTTTAAAACCATCAATCATAATTTAGATAAGTCATTGCAAATATTATTTAACAAATCACGGTGACTACTTTCTAATATTTCAAATACTTTTTTTACATCAGTTTCCGCTGCAAGCTGGGCCGCTATTTTTGAAGGTAACCCTTCTAAACCTTCACGCCAAGCCCTGCCCATTTCTTGACTAGCACGCTTTACAGTTTCAGCCTCAACTAAAGTATCTTCTTTTAATTGTAAATCTAATAAATCACTTTTTGCTTTTATCTTTGCTATAATTAAATTAGCCTCTGCTAAAGAATGAACCTTTTCTTTTCCAAGGTTTACTGGGCTTTTTGCATTTTTGGATTCTGTTTCAACGTAAGCATACGGACTGGCAGTACCTAACCCTTTACCACTAAACGCATCGCCACCCCTTTTGAATGATGTGTTATTGCTTAAGTCACTTAATAAGTCTTCAACGTTACTAACACCAACACGAACCCGCCCAGCTTTAATGGCTTGACGTATACCGCCCTCGGTTATCTTTCTACCTCGTTCTGTTGCTTGACGTGCTAGTTCACGATTTGAAGGCATCAGCCTAGCTCACAATCACAATTAGGGCATCGCTTAATAGGCTTATCATTATCGCTATTATCGTCATTTAAATCATCAATAACTACATCGTCTAAACTGAACCCTAAAAAATCAATATCAAAACCTGACAACTCTAAAGCATCTAATTCAACCTTAAGCAAGGCATCATTCCACCCAGCATTTTCAGCAATCTTATTATCAGCCAATACATAAGCACGTTTTTGTAATTCACTTAAACCCGTCAGCGTAATCGTAGGAACTTCGCTTAAACCTAGCTCAATCGCAGCTAATAACCGACCGTGCCCTGCAATAATACCGCCCTGTTTATCAATCAAGACTGGATTAGTAAAGCCAAACTCGGTTATTGATTGTGCAATTTGTGATACCTGTTCATCGCTATGTGTACGGGCATTATTAGCGTATGGTGTAAGTAATTCTATAGGTGTAAGTTTGTATTCGTTTAACTGCATTGCGTACCTTTAAAAAAATCAGCGACTAGTAAATTTTCGGGGGTTAAGTTTCCCTAGGTATACCACCCATTCCGCCTAGTACCTTTTACATTATATAAGATTTTTCTTACAATGCGTATTAATGCGTAATTCAATGTACGATATGCTTTATTTTGATTTATAAGCACAGTAGCTAACTTATATAAGCAGTACAGCTATTGCCTGTTTTAAAATTGTATGTTTTTATAAGCTTCATATAATCCTTATGAATATGACTAAACCCGCATTAAGCGTGTGGTCTTGTAATTTATTTACGCAATTCTTAATATTACTTGACCTCTATGCGTTACTTGAAATTCTTTTGTATTGTTAAATTTTGCATTTAATCCAGAGGTGTTATAAGCCGTAGGTTTACGTCTACAATCTACATACTCACCCACCTTTAATATATCAAGTGCTTGTTTTAAGGAATTTTTTAATCCTAAATTTTCAATTTTATAAGTAAATTTTATATCGTTTAATTTTTTTTGATTAACTCTAGAATGTTTTTTTGCACTAAAATTAGTTAAACAATCATACCAGTTAGCTTTGTTTGTCATTCTTAATATTCTTTATGTTTAGTTTGTAATAATCAATCATACCCTTTAAATGCTCTGTACTATGCTTATTAACTGTACTGTTGCACTCTAATGCCTTCACTCTATCTAAACCTATCTTTTTAATCAATCCTACCCTATAACTTGCTGGGTTACCCGCCAAATAGTTATTACAATATTTACACTGTGCATGTACGTTATCTTCATTAAACCTTAAATGTACTCGTGAACCAACGCTTAAATAATGCCCTGCATCGCACACACCGCCTGTGCTTGTACTACTTTCCCAATCTATCGTCTTATCGCAACTGATACAATTATTACCATAATCGCGTTGCCTTATATAAGCATTAAATACTTTTTGTAATTCTTTAGTTAATTGCGGTTTAGTCTTAAGTGCGTCTAATTTAATCTTTGTTTCTTTTTTGTCTTTAGCAATTCTTTTAATAATTTGAAGTTTAGCAGCACAAAGCACTGAACATACAACCTGTGTACTGTTTGATTTTTTATAATCAATCTTACATACTTTACACTTGCTCATAATCAGACCACTTAACGCCCTTTAAATCGCCGTATGATTGTATAAAATCAATCAATTCAATCAATTGTTGCTTATTCATTTTACGCGTTTTTAAACCTAATACAACCCATCTATTACCTTGTATTGTGGGTGTCATTTTTAGCTCATTACTTAACGAAGCCGTAAGTATATCTTTCCAATCCTCAGCACTGTAATAATCACTAAAATGCTTACATTGTTTAGATATATCACCCAGCATCGCCCACATTTTAGCGTTCTGCTCAAGCGTTCTAGTTGGTTTCTTAATGCTAATACTATCATCGTCCATTTTAATAATTAACGGACTTTTTAACCTAATAAAATCATTGATTAAATTAATAGCTTTACTTTGACTGTTAATATTTGTGGTGTGCAGTGTTTTTTTCATATTACGCCTCCAGTTTGATGTGCTCTTCTAACAATTTGTCTGCCCACTTGCGATTAAACAATACATTTAATTTATCCTTGCGTTCATCGTAACTCATACCAATTTCAATTAAAGTAGTGTTGTGCTTTTGAATATCCTGCACTGCCTGTATTTGTAACGGGGTTAATTCGTCTCGCAAATTATCTAAACTATCAATTTCTAAATGCTCTTTTATTTTCTTACATGTTGCACCCATAACAACTAGATAAACTAAATTAGCTTCGTTACTGTAATGATACGCCTTAACACTATCACCACGAATTGCCTTAACCGCATCAGTCATTGGGCGGTATTCTAGCCGTGCATCATCACGGGCTTTTTCTTTTATTAATAGTTCACTGCGTAAATTTAAATTTTCTTTTTCTAAATAATCTAGTCTATCAATAATTCTAGTCCGTAAATCTATTGAGTACCCGCTTACTAAAATTAAAGTCTCGCGTTTTGGTAAAGTATAAACTGTAGATTTTTGACCAGACTGCATTTTTATAGATGCGGAAAAGTCCGCACCTTGTAAATTTAAAACAGTAAACATTAAATTTATATCATAAACAACATCAGTATGTCGTTTACCCGTCATCTCTGCAATCTCAAGGCTAGTCATACTAACTATTAAATTTGTTAATTGTTTCTGTTTCATTTTAAATCTCCTTGTTTAATTGTACGCACTAGGGTAAAGATGCAGCAATGCCTTACCTTTTTGTGTAAGCGTAAACGCACGCCCATCGTCTTCTACAAGGTCAAGTATATTTAATCGCTGACCTGCCCGTTGTAAGTCTCTATTTAAGTTGTGGTGCATGTAACGGTCGTGGTATATCCACACTTCTAATAAATGTACATATAACTGTAAAATGTATAAATCAGTAGCTTCAAATTCAGGTCTGTATATTTTAGCCTCATCAGCAGTAATACTAATCATTGCTTGTATTGTAGAGTTCATTTAAGTTTCCTTTTTAATATTGCCATAATTAAAGTAGCAACTGCACATAAAAATAATTGAAATGTAACTGCAAGTTCAAATATACTAGCTTCATAACCGATGAAGTTTAATACTAAAATGACTGACAATTGTGTACTAACTATAAAAGAACAAAGACTTAAATAGTTTAGCCTAGATAAAAAATCTATTTTTTCAGAGTTATAATTAACATTTTTAAACATAGCTAATTTACCTATTAAATAAGTTAGCGACAGAGAAACGCATACTAATATCATATTATCCTTTTATCATTTTTATAGTAAATTCTTTTATTGCTAATCGTCTTTTTTGCTCTTTTACCTCTAATATATTTTCTGTAATATCAAACATTTTTAATTCTAAAAGCGACTTATTAAATTCACTATTTAAAAACTCTAGTTTTGCTATGCTGCGACTTAATTGTGAACATTCATCTTGCAACAATTGAATTGATGTTATTGTATTTACCATACCCATATTATCCTTTTAGTTGTTTACGACCATTTCCATTTTGGATATAGTCATAGTTTTGAAAGCAATTAGCACGATATAACTTTTCTAAATTATGAGCTTCCCGCAAATCTTTATCTGTTAATTCGTGCAATGGTATTGGATTACAGAATGGCTCTTTTATAAAAATACAATCCGGTCTTGTATAGTCATTGTTCATCATAAACGTGTTATTTGTTATTAATATAGACTGTGTTTTTGATTGTCTTAATGCTTCGCATACCTCAATAAGCTTTTCATAATGAACGTCTAAATTATCAATAATTAAAAACTCATAACGATTACTTAATACATCTTTAATAAAGTAATCAATATCATTGTTAGGGTTTGTTATACATTGATAACCTTTAATGTCAGCACGTTTTACAAATGTAGATTTTCCTGCCCCCTGCCTTCCATATAAAAAAGCATTTTTTACAACGCCTTCAACTAAACAATCTTTGTTAAAATCGTATTCTTTTTTACTTATAAAATCAAAAGTAATATCGCCTAGTTTTAATTGTTTTATCATATTAAACCTTCAAATAAAACTTTTTAAAGTCTTTGTTAATAGTTGAACGGCATCGTTGATTTGAAATTGAGACGGCTTTATATATAAATTATCTAAAGTAAAATTTTTACCATAAACGTAACTAAAATCTTGTTCAAATCCATACTCTTCAACTATCCAAATCGTGCCAGCACTACAAGAAACTGTATGAATATTTTGATTAGTAATAAAATTTATCTTGGCTGCGGGAGGTAAATACGCAGAATTAATGTGGCAATGAATTTCTCCGTCATTTACTAAACCAAAGCCTTTATTCAGTGGCGAATTGTATTTATAACTCGGTAAAGTAATTTGAAAATCGTCCCCGTATGCGTTAGTTAGTTTAGCAGTGTGGTGTAAAAAACTACCTGCTAAAACTGTTAATGACAAATTATATCTATGAGTATGGAGCTGAACTTCATAAGGTTTTATTTTTTTCTTTGCAATAAAAGCACGTGTTAGTTTGCCGTTTTCATTACCACCAATCACTAAACTAAATAACCCTTCAGCATGACAATTATCTAAAGACATTTCTAATGTTTCTTTGCTTGCATTTTTAAGTAATTCTATAAACTTTTTCATATTAAACCTCAATAAAAAACCCA
The DNA here is from genome assembly GCA_043777895.1 of Betaproteobacteria bacterium. Lineage (GTDB taxonomy): Bacteria > Pseudomonadota > Gammaproteobacteria > Burkholderiales > Burkholderiaceae_C > JBDLSY01. The sequence goes on from JAYWHD010000128.1 coordinate 18,308, forward strand.
GTTAAAAACTCGGCAAAGTCTTTAACTGGGCGTAAAAATTTTTAATATACAGTTGCCGCTGTATAAAGATTATACCATACTATTACTTAATCAACTTTGAAAGTTCAAGTATTAACCATACTTTGGGTGCGAATATAACCATAATAGTTTCTTCTAATCCCACCACAAAGTGATATAAAAAAAATAAAGCAGCAACAATAGACCCCGTCATACCCGCACATAATGGCTCACTTTCTCTACTACTCAATTCACGCCGACACCAACATGCTATCCAGCAAAAACCCGCTGCAAATGTTAAATATAGTACAGAATAAGTTACATTGCTGGCGATACCGTAACTAATATATTGATTAGCAACGTCAGGCAATTGTGTAAGCGTAAATCCCTTTGCTTCTGATACTGTAGTTTGTAGGCTAGTTAGTATTTCTACTGCTTTGTTTTGGAGTTCTTCTTTCATATCATTCCTTTATATTAGTTTAGTTAGTCTAGCAATCTCATCATTCTAAAAACTATTCATTATATTTTTTAAGGCTTCTTTCCCGTGATACTCTTCCATCGCTTTACGTTCTAAAAATTCTATAAAAGAAACTTCAACAGTTACATTATTAAAATCTGTTAATTCTTTAGCCATAACCTCCAATTCTTGTATTTCTTTTGCAATATCCATAACGTTTTTATGTTTTAGATGCTGAATTTTTGATATAAGAACTTTTAATGCCTCTACTTGATGAACTCGTTTGTGTGTAAATTGTGTATTTTTTATATTCATTTTAAAACTCCTTAAGTTTAGTTTGAGTTTGAGTTTGAGTGCCAAACATCAGGGCAACTAGACAAATCTACTTTTTCTAAGTTACAGACGCAACGTATAGTATGTTTACCTAATCTGTGGATTAGTGTAGTCCTACAGTTACCACAAGATACTATATTAAACCCAGCTTTTTGCATCTCTTCTTGTAGTGTTACTTGCTTGTTTATTATTCTTTCTATCATTTTAAACTCTATTAATTTTTTTACGGTTTGCAATAAACCGCCATTTTGACAAATCGCTTTCGTTAAACTCATACCCTGCATCGTCAAGTCTTTTGCGAATAATTATTGCTTCTTCTATATTTTCTTGGTTATGCTTTATATACTGTTCATACTGCCCTAAATCACCTTCAAATAAATTAGGGGCAGGTGATACATCCATAATCAATGCCAACGCATCACTTGATGGGTGTGATAATGGGCTAAATTCAGGGATACTTGTCTTATAAATACAATCGCCTATCGATTCAATCACACGAATATTTTCTTTTCTTACAGTGCTTAATACTTGTGGGCTTAACGTAGTAATTATAAAATTAATATGCGGGAATAATTTATCTAAAAGCGGAATAATTAATTGCTGATGATGAGGATGCAATTGCTCCTCTATTCCACTAATAAAAACTATTCCTTTCGTATTACTATAATAAAGCTCACTAATAATACTTAATATTTTAAACAATCCTCTATTAATATTAATTTTAAATTTTAATAAATTTTTTATAATTACTTTATAATCATTGCCAATAAAAGGCTTAATAACTTTTAATAATTTAGAATGCTTTTTAATAGATTGACATTCATAAATCCCTATATAAAAATCAGCATTATAATCATTCATATATTGCTGGGGAAATCCTATAAACTGTTTATTGATATTTATATTAGCACAGGCTGTAGTGTATATAGTAATCATTTTAATCACCGTAAAAATCAGTTATTTCATTTAAAAACTCTTCTCTATCTTGACCTATTAAAATAAAAATTAAATATGATGTAAATGTTATCCAAACCAACATTATCAAATTAAATAATATTAAATAATCCATTTATAACTCCTGTTTATAATTTTCAATCATTACTTTAATATTTGCGTATGCAATGTAATACTCGGCTAAATAAATATTAGGTAAAACTCTTAATAAATAAATAAGTAGTTTATTAATATCATCAAACATATCATGTGGGCATAAATACATACCTACCTTTTCTGCTGTTTTAAATACTAAACTAAGCCTTCGTGCAACTCTACTATAAGTCTCGTCAATATCTAAATCAACTTCAACAAACCTAGTTAATTCTTTGATTAAATGTAATCCATTAGCCAAGTCATTAAAATCACTAGCAGTACAAGTGTTTGATTTTAACTTTATAAATGCGTTGTTTGACCTATTGTATTCTGCCAACGCCTCATCTTTTGATACATAAGTATTTGATAAATCTATTTGCTGTAATTTAAATATCCCGCCAGTTAAATCTATTGATTTTGGTTTATACTTTTTTATACGCTTATTTTTCATAATATGTATTTAAAAAAAAGAAACCCGTTAATTTACACGCACGAACATGTAAATTAACGGGCTAAAAATATATTAGAAACTATAGATGTTCGTGCATCAATTTCTAATATGAATTATATCATACAATTTATGCTAAATTTAACTTTTTTTTAATTAAATTTAATATTTCTTCATAATTAGTATAAGCATTACTTTGCCTAATACTGCCATTAATTACACGCTTTGTAACAACTGCAGGTACTGTTGAATATTTTTTAACATATTTACCTACTGAACTTTTTAAATTACTAGGTATTGTAATATCATTTCGTTTAGCAATTTCTACAACATCAAGCGGCACGGCTACAGTAAACTTTAAAAGCGGCGTGCTGCTGTCAAACATCGCGACAATATCATTCTGCACACCATCGCTTATAGTCTGCCATATCAGCGGGAATAACTGCTTTGTCTCATCATTGCCTAAAGTTATTTTAGCTTTCTCAATGATATTTAGTTTTTCTAAAAGCGGTATTTTTAAAGGTGTTAATGGAACTGCTTTAGTTTCTAACTCTTGCCAACGCTTAATTATTAACATACGCTTATTAACATCATAACCAGTAACTAAACATAAAGTTTCATTAAATGGTAATACATACATTAAACGTTCTTTATTTTGAGTGTCAATGTAGGTGGAAGCAAAACTGCTTTCACCTAAACCTAAACTTTCTAACATATTACGACTTTTCGGGGTATCCCCCTAGCCTTAATAAAGATTATATCATAAAAATGGTGCGTCTGGAGGGATTTGAACCCCCGACAAATGATATAGAAGACCACTACTCTATCCAACTGAGCTACAGACGCTTAATTTGTGTGGCAAGGTAAGAGGGAATCGAACCCCCAGCCTACGGTTTTGGAGACCGCCGCTCTACCAATTAAGCTATTACCTTACTTTAATTACTTATTAAAGATTATATTAATTTTAGTTTGCTGGTGGGGAAGACTGGATTCGAACCAATGTACTCAGAGAGAACAGATTTACAGTCTGTCGCCTTTAACCGCTCGGCCACTTCTCCTGCAAAGACTATTAAATAGTTATTATAGCATACTATATAGCCATTCTTTTTTGTGCCACAATAAATACTTTATCATTCTTAACAAACTGATTACACATATTAATTGCTACTAATTTTATATGATGATAAATATCTTTATAAAACATTCCTTTATCAATTGACTTATTAATCTCATCAGCACATTTATATTCTAAAGTCATAAGTTGCGCCAAATCTTTGCCTTCTAACATATCACGTAAGCCGTGGCATTTAGGGTTACCAGCTATAAAATTTAATGCCTTGTATTCCATCAACGTAATAGCTTCGTAATATTTTTGTGCGTTTTTAGAACCATTGGCAGTTGCATAATCCACCAGTCTTTTTACTGCGTCTGTAATTTCAGCACGTGCCGACTTACCTAAACCTCTTGTTGCTTTCCAAGTTGTGTTATCATTATTTAATGACTGCTCCATTGCGTTAAACTGCTCTAAAAAAGCAAGCTTAAATTTCATTGCTTTAGTGCCAGTAAAACCCATTGCTAAAATACTAAAACCATCTTTAGTAATATTGTACATTGGACGCGGCTTACCTTGTACATCTAAATATTCGGTGGGCATAAAATTGTGCCGGCTAAAATCGGATGGAACTTCAAGTTCTTTTATTGCTTTCAGTACTACCTTGTGTTGTTTCTCAAACACTTCAGCAATAATTAATGATGTTGTTGTTGGCTTATCGCCATTTAATAAAATTAGTTTTGACATATAACTCCGAGTAGTTTGTGAATTAAAAAAGAGGCAAGTGTTTCACGGGGACACTTTTTTTAGCATTCGCATAGCCTCAATAAAGATTATACCATAAAAATAGCCGCCAAGGTTGCACATTTTCTTTTAAGAATTAGGCGTGGCGACTGTGTTAATTCTGCGGTACGGCTGGGTTTCCACAAGCAACTACCGCCTTCAACAGTTTTTAGGCTGTATCCAGCGGGCTTCTTTCACTCATACGAAAAAAATCGTATTGCTTTTTGAATGCTTACGTACCAACAAAAAGATTATAACATACTATTACTTAATCGCCTTGCCATTTTTCCCAATCTTCAACGTCCTGCCGAATTGCAATCAGCCCACGCCTGAACCCTTCCTGCTCTAAGTTATTAAAAGTAAGACCTTCTTTTTTATAGGCTTCTTCTGTGTGAATAGATCGTTTAATTTCATTATCAATGTACTCTTTAAACCATTCTGAAAACTTGTCCCACTTTTCATTTGACTTAGTTATCGCCTCAACTCTTTTAGCAACTTCTGCCTCAATAAAATCATTTAATGAATTTTTAACTGACATAGCCAGTTCTGTTGCAAGTTTTTGACTATCCATAATTAACACCTTTTGTTTTGTTATTGTAATAAAACCATTTTTTGTTATAGGTAAATTACCATAACCTATAATCATATCAACAAGCTTAACTATTTGCTCATACGATAAACCTATATCATCAGCTAATGACTGACTTAAAAATATAGCTTCATCAATTTTCATACTGTTTAAAATTTCCTGAAATTCTTTTAAATTAAGCTCCTCTTTTGTAAGATTTTTAACTGGCAACCGCGTTACTAAATATTCGTATTTATTTTTAATCATATCATTCCTTTATTTAAATAGTGGTAAGTCGGTAATTCCGCATTTTTTGAAAAATGCTTAACGCATCTATGTCTTCTAATTTAGAAAATCCAATAACATGACATTTATTTGGGTCAATAGTCCAGCCATTATTAGTTCTATGCCATACGCCTTTTGTTTGTAAGCGTAAAAAGCCACCACGTAAGTGCCGTGCAAGCTCACAACCTGTAGGAACATCTGCCAAAAGTTTAAAGATGCGTCCACTATAATCACGCACTGTAATGTGCATCTCTTCATTGCGTCCGAATACACCAACAATTTTGCCTTCTAGCTTTGCTGTGTGATTGGCACTGGTTTTAATTAATTTACCACGTATTTCTCGCCATGCTTTTTCTACATCGCTGATTTCTCGCCAACCGTTGCCTGGAATTTGTCGCAATTCATCCATTATTTTAGTCAATGATGCATTACGTAGTGATTCGTACCCATTCACTTCGCATTGTTTTGCATCAGATTTCCAGCCTTTGATGGTTCTATTCCATTTACCATCAACGAATAAGCGTACTGTGCCTCGGCGTAAATGCTTTTTTGCAATTTCCAAAGCAAGTGTTAAGTCTTTACAAACAAAATTAGAAACAAGCCCTGTACCATCACGAATTTCAATGTGCATAGTGTCGTCAATACCACGTTGTATACCTATAATTTCGCCATCAATTTCACCATCTTGCCAAACACTGTGCGTAATTTTTACTTCCCACATAAAATACCTTTATTAATTGCTTCTATAAGATTTAAAATCAAACGGTATTAAAGTTGCGTTGTCCTCTTTTAATCTATCAGCAACCCTATCACCTAAAAAACTACGCACGCCGTCTGCATCAAAATTACTAATAAAAATAGTTTTTTTACGCAACTCATAACGCTCATTCAATAAATCAAATAATATTTGTTTTTCCGTTTCTGAACCAAATTGCACACCAACCTCGTCAAGTATCAATAAATCAGCTGCTGCATAGTCGTTAATTACTTCTGTTTCAGACCTACTATTTTTTTTAGCCCACGTGTCCTTAACCGCACGCATAAACCTTTGAACAGTAGTAAATATAACCCTAAAATCGTGGTTATTATCCATCAAAAACAAAGCAATTGACACTGCCAAATGAGTTTTACCAGTACCTACGCCCCCACACATTATTAAGCACTGCCCTTTGTTTTTATAAAATTCATTCGCATACTTTACACTCGCCTTTAAAGCCTTTTTTTGATAGTCGCTACTATCAACATCATTACAAAAATAATTATCAAATGACTTGTCTAAAAAACGAACGGGCAATGCTGCAACACCTAGTCTATTTTCCCATTGAGATTTTTTATTAGCCTCTTCCAATTGTATTTTTTGTTTATTAGCCAATTCAATTTGCTCATCTACACACTTTGAACATTTTGTAAAGTTTTCAATAAACCAATATTTCTTAGACAAGTACTCCCCGTGAATAGGGCATGTATCTACTCTTTCTAAAGTTTCTTTTTTAGTGTTAAGCATAACGTAACCTTTTTTAAAATTTACAAACGTCATTAGGATAGTTTTGACTTTTTAAGTCGCTATTGTTTTTTTCAATTTTATTAAAATTATTTTTAGACGTTTGATTTTTTATCCATTCAGCTTTAAAACCTACCCAATTGTTAATAATCATTTCTTTTATTGCCGCTTCTAAAGTAATCCCAATTATTTTAGATTGAGCAATTAAGTTATCCAAAACTATTTTTGACATCGGTGCTTTTTTATTCTTGCGATGGTCAATAAATTGTTGTGCTATGTCTTCTGATATTTGATAATCGTTTACTAAAATTGATAACCAGTTAAGTTTATTTTTAACAACCGCTTTAGCGGGTGTAATGTTTATATCTGTATTATTCAATGTATTATTATTTGTAATATTCAATGTAGTATTATCTTTAAACTTTTCTTGGGTAGGGTCATAAACTTTTCTTGGGGGGGGTGCTAACTTTTCTTGGGGGGGGTCATAAACAATTGTTAATGACCTACGCAAGATTTCTTTAGTACCATCCTTGTAAAAAAGCTGTGTTTTCAAATATCCAGCGTCTACTAATTGCTTGACCCATTTTGAAATTGACACTTTTGAAACATCGTAAAGCTCAGAAAAATAAGCGTTCCCTGCCCAGCAAAAACCCTTTGCGTTGCAAAGCGCGGTGATTTCGCCATACAGAAGTTTTGCGTTTGCGCATAATCGTTTGTCGTAACGCACGTTTGCGGGGATTATTGCGTAATAATTTGGTGATTCAGCAGTCATTTTTGACCCATAAAAAAAGACTTAGGGTGTAAGCACACCGATTTGTTTATCAGAGTTGACGGACAGGAACAGTACCTGCTGCTTACACTCTAAGTCTTACTGTTGTTAATCCCGTCAAGGACGTATAAATTATATTATACTATTATTTCTAAAGCAGTTGTAAAGTAATTCTTTACAACTGAATAATTTCCTTCATAGTACTCTAACAATTAATTTTTGTTGTTTGTAAGTTGAGAACTTTTTAGGGTACAAAAAACTCCTCGCTCCAAAATCACCGCGTTGATTTCTTAAATACCCTTGACCAATATCTAGTTTGTCTAAGTTATCGCGAGCAGATAATTTGCTGTTATAAGACAGTAGAACTGTTTTTTCTAGTGCTTTTTTATAAGCCTTTTCATAAATATCAAGTTTTCTAGTGTCCGCCCCGAATTTAATTACATCTGACCAATGTGCTTTCATAAAAACTCTTATTTAATTTAATTAATCATCATATCATAATTTATACACATTATGATATATAATATGCACATAATATAATAATGTATTATATATGATATATATATAAAGGAAGTATGCAAAAGCCGCTTACAAAAAAAGAGTTATGTAGAAAATACGCTAAAAAATCAAAGGAATACAGATTTATAAACAATTTATCACAGAAACAATTCGGTGAGATATTAGGTGTTAAGCAAAGCGTTGTCTCAAGAATTGAAACAGAACACTACTGCCCACCAAGTTATATAGTTGATTTATTAAATAATTATTAATAATTCTACATAAAATATTAATATTAGTGTATAATATATACATATTTGCAATTAAGCAAATTAAATAAAGGAGTGAATTATGAGTGAATTGCTTAAAAACTTATTAGACGATGACTTACAAAAAGAGTATGTTAGTGCTTTAAGCGAAACTGAAGAGGTTGTATTAAAAAATAATACGGTTGAGGGTGTCCAGTACAACGCACACGGCATTTTATCAACATTATTATTGGCTAGTATTAACAATGATGCAGAGCGTTGTTTAGAGTTAGCAAAGCAGTTAAATCAGGTTAATTTAGAATACTTTGCAGAATATCAATATAGCGGCCGCGATGCTGATAAAAACCACAACCCAGCTGACGACCGCTACCACGAAGTTGATTAATAGAGGAAATTATGGAAAATAATGACAATGCTTGTTGGAGACAACAGGAAAAATTAGAGCAACAGCAATTTGAAGAGCAAGAAAATATTAATTTAGAACAGGAAAGTTTTTATTTAGAATTGCAGGTTTTTTTAGATAACTTATAAAAAAAGACAATATGAATTGTAAACATCATTTTAAAGTTGGTTTTGGTATTATGAATACAGTAATTAATAAAGTCGTTGGTCAGACTTACAACGTTTATTCAGGTAACCCAATGATGTACAAAGTATATAAATGTACCCATTGCGGGCATTCAATCACTAAATAAAGGTAAAAATATGAGTAATATTAAATTAATTGAAAGTACGATTTTTGGATTAGAAAATCAATTTAATAGCGTTCTATTTAAAAAAGAAATGAACTTTAATCGTGAGGCTGAATTTGCAATACAAGCAATATCAAAAAGCGATTATGCCATTGGCATTGCAATTAAAAATAAACAATCAGTTATTGACGCAGTCATTAACATTGCGTCCATTGGCTTAAGTTTAAACCCAGCGTTGCGTGAGGCTTATTTAGTGCCAAGAAACCCGTCTATTGTGTTGGATATATCCTACCTAGGCTATTGTAAATTAGCTACTGAAAGCGGTTCTATTGAGTGGGTTCAATCAGAAAATGTTTATTCTCAAGATACTTTTATTTTAAACGGTATTGAAAAAGAGCCAACTTTTATAAGAGACCCTTTTGCAACGGATAGAGGCGAATGGATTGGTACTTTTTGTACTGCTAAAACTTCTGCTGGTGCATATCTTACGCATGTAATGTCTGCAAAACAAATAAACAATATTAAAAAAAGAAGCCAGTCAGTAAAGTCAGGTAAAACAAGCCCATGGGAAACAGACCCTGAAGAAATGCAAAAAAAGACAGTAATTAAACAGGCTAGCAAGTTATGGCCGCGAATTGATGCCCTTGCAAAAGCAATAGATTATTCAAACAAAAATGGTGAAGGTATTGATTTTAACGATAATTTAGATCCGCTTTATGAGCTTTATGAGAATACACATTTACTTGCTTTAGAGTTGGCAGCAAGCAAAAGCCCACACGATTTGCAGGTATGCTTTCAAAATTTACCGAAATGCAATGAAAAAAAAGCTTTATGGGTTAATCACGGTGCAGCACTTAAAAGCAAGTCTTATTCTTTAAAAATAGAAGATCCAATTAGTGAAGTCAATAATTTAGAAACCAATGAAGAAGAGGCATTATGAGTAATCAAGGAACTCCCGAATGGTTAGCTGAAAGGCTAGGTTATGTTACGGCTAGTAGAATTAGTAATGTTTTAAGCAAAGGCAAAGGATTGGCTGAAAGTTTAACTAGAAAAAAATATTTATACCAAATCATAGCAGAAAGATTAAGTAATCAACCGCAAGAAAGTTATACAAATTCGTCAATTCAATGGGGTACAGAAACAGAGCCATTAGCAAGATTAGCTTATGAATCAGAAACGTGTAATTTTGTTACTGAGGTAGGTTTTGTTAAACACCCTACGATTGAATGGACTGGTGCATCACCCGATGGATTAGTGGGTGATGATGGATTAATTGAAATTAAATGCCCGAATACCTCAACACACATAGATACATTGTTAAATGATACGATTGATAAGGCGTATGTGTATCAAATGCAGTGGCAAATGGAGTGTACAGGCAGGGCGTGGTGTGATTTTGTAAGCTATGACCCTAGAATTGGTGAGAGCAATGCTTTAAAAGTTATTAGAGTTAATCGTGATAATGAACTAATTAAGACGATTAAAAAATCAATTGCTGAATTTTTAGCTGAAATTGAAACAATAATAAAAAAACTTAAGGATTGATTATTATTCTAAGAATACACTAAAAGACAGAAAATTTAAAACTTACAATAATGGATTATTATGAAATTCACACATACAATTGGACCTGACGAAGAATGGAATGATTGCTTGTTTTTAATTTGGCAAGTACTGAGGAGGGGCAATCCGATAACCTTCTCTGATATATCAGAGCGTAACTTATGTAGTCTGCAACACAACATATATGTGATGCAAGAGCGGGGGGAACTCCCTGATGTAGACTTATACGACATAGGTGAATCGTTTGAAGACATAAGTACATGTAAAGGGTACTACACAGAGGAAGGGCGGCACAATATATTATTACACTTAGAGACGTATAACTCAGGACAATACGAGCAACTTGCTTATGGACCTGAAAGTTTATTAATCAAAGTAAACTCCCCGCTATACCAGTTTTTTAAGACCAAACCATTGCCTACGCTAGTAGGTATGCAGTTAAGGGCGTTTTAATATAAGGAGTTATATGCAAAGCAAAAACCAAATAAAATTATTCAATTCTACGATCGTTAAACATTGGTTGCTAAGTAACCCTGCAAGACTAAACACAAATTATATTAATGATTGGTTAATTACTAATAAATATAAACATAGGTTTGGTGGTTATTTGGGTTCTGACGAGCCAAACGAGTACATCAAAAATGGAAGGCGTTATAGATTCAGACAAAACGAAGCAGATTTATGGTACGAACAAAGAGAAAATTTAATTGTAGATTTAACTATTAATCGTAACTATGGAGACTATGTTGAAGAAAAGGCAGTGGAGTTTTTTAAATTACTTGAACACTACTCTGCACCTTGCCCATTTAAACTTAATGAATGGACGGTTGATATATCAGATTCAGATTTTGATAGATGGGCAAACAGTACACAAGTAATAATTACCGCTAATCAATTAGTTACTGCTATAAATAGTAAAGGATATTTGTATGAGATGACTTTATTAAAAAACAAAGACTTACCTATTTTAGAATGTTTTATTTAATTAAATAAAGGAATGATATGATTAACAAACAAATTATAGTTAAAAATAATCTTGTCATTATGACAATTGAGCAGTATGTCAAAGAGCATAGTGATTTTAGAACTAATTTAATGAATGAATTTATTCCAGTTTTAGAAATGTATAAAAATGGATTACTTGAAGAAAATTTAACAGACAATGACAAACAAGTTGTTGCCTTATGTTTTAATATGATTAAAGAGGCTTTTAGTTCTGTTTTTTCAAGTGAATTGGAAAAAATTATGAACGATAAGAATGTTGAATGCTTAATTAAAATTCAAAATATGTTTGATGAGGCTATAAAAGATATAGAGTATCAAAAATGAACAAATTAATGCAATATCACCATTGGCAAAACTTACAATCAAAAGAGCAGTGGAAGCCTCCCGATGATTTAAAAATAAAAAGAATAGTAAAATCAACCAAAAATAAAGAGTTTACTTTTAAAACTTTTTTAGCAAAAGAACAACACTTGGAGAACTACGAATGCTGAACATGAAAGCCCTGTTTGATGGCATGAACGCGCACAGCCAGCGCGAGCAAGCCGCCACGCAACTGACCCTTGGTTCACTGATTGCCGCGCTGGACGCCATGCCAGAAGGCGCCCAAGTGGCAAACCTGCGCGACCCGGACAGCTACCGTGGCTATTACTCTGACCTGTACTTTGAGCGCCACGACGGTACGCGCCCGGCCGCTGAACTGCTGGCCGAGTGCAAGGCCGCAATGGGTCAGGTGTTTACAGGCTACAAGGGCGGCGACTTCGTGATGGGCGCGCTGACGCCGCTGTGGGTGGCGAGCTACGGAAGATTAGGCCCAAAGCTGATGGCCGTGCATGCTGGCGGCGAACTGGAAACGGTAGAAGACGAGTGAAGCCGAACTATTTATAGTGTATAATACTCATAAGGTAATTTAATAATCGGTGCTGGAACACTAAGTTTATTATTAAGTTTCTTTTTAGCCCTAACTAGCCTTATTCCAGTAGGTGTTTAGTTGGGGTTTATTTTTGGAGCTATGAAATGAAAAAGAACAGTACAACAATAGCAAATTTAGTAGTCAGTATGACTAGTCTTGAGATTGCAGAGTTAGTACAATCAAGGCATGATAAAGTAAAACAAAGTATTGAAAGGTTATCGGAGCGTAATGTAATCTCACTCCCCCCATTGGGGGAAGCGTCTATAGTTGATACTTTAGGGCGTAAACAGCGTACAACTATTTATAAACTATGTAAACGTGATAGTTTAATTGTTGTTGCACAACTATGCCCTAAATTTACGGCATTGCTTGTTGATAGGTGGGAGTTTTTAGAAAAAGAAAATTTATATTTACGCAATGAGTTACAACTAAAAGAAAAAGCCCGTGATGATGCAAGGCTAGAATATAAGCCTATGAGTACAGCATTAAAAGAAACAAGAGCCTTATTAGGTAAAGATACACAGCATTACCACTACAGCAATGAAGCTAATTTAATAAACATTATAATAATGGGTAGCACGGCAAAGAAACTAAAAGAGGATTGGGGTTTAGATAACCTAGATAATTTGCGGGACGAATTAACACCAAAACAAATAGCAGCGGTTCAAGATTTACAGAAAGTAAATACATCATTGATTGATGTTGGTTTATCGTATGATGAACGAAAAGAAAAACTAAATGCTTTGTTTAGCCGAAAGTGGTCTGAAGTTTTAATTGAAGAACACATTAAAATAACTGCTTAATAAAACAATTATTATGATTAAAAACAACTTACCAGCTATTCACCCGATACATTTTTTAAATGAGGCTTTAAATGAAATGTCATTTAAACAAAAAAAATTGATTGATAATAAATTAATTAAAACAATTGAAAAAAACGGAATAAATAAAGAAATAAGCGAACATTTAGGGCGGGTATTTAATACTTCATCTAAATACTGGTTAAATTTACAAGCCGCTTATGACTTAAAATTAAAACAATAAATTATTTTATAATTTACTTTCAACGCAATAATTACACCAACGCTTAATTTTAGCATCATTAGGTATGGTATCTTTGCAGGTCTCGCATTTTAAAACGTGTGGGACTTTTTTACGTAACTGTAAAGCCAGTTGATTTAATTCCTCGGCTTTTTCGTTGGCTTTGTCAATAAGGTCAGTCATTTTTTAAACGGTATAAAAAACCGCATGCCAGAATTAGGGCGGGTTGTTTGTAGATGTACCCACGTTTTAGTAAAGCTAAAATCTTCGCAATACAAATCGGCGTCTTCAAGAGATTTTAAACCTATTGGGGTTTTTAGCCATCTTTGTATAACTTTTTGTGTGTCTTGAATATCTACTGCTTTACCTAGCATGTGGTTGCTGATTTTAGCCGATCCTTTAATACTTGCGTTAATCGCTTTGGTACGATACCCGCTTGATACAATTAATGGACGGTTACCGTTTTGTGCCTCATACACTGCCCACAGTTGATTAACTTTATTAATCAAAAATTCAGCGTTAATAACGTGTTCCGCCTCTATTTCAATTGCAGGTATTGGTTTTTTATTACGTGAAAAATATTCTTGTTTAGTAATCATTTGTGATACTTTCTGTCTGTTTCTGATTGATGCGTTTTTAGTATCTTAAGTTCAGTTTCCAGCACAGTTAGACGTCCCTCTACGCCTTCAATTCTACGCACAATTGAATCAAGTTTTGAAGTGGATTGTTCCAAGTTGTCGGCAGTCCGCTCAATACGTTTTACGTGTGCTTCAATGATACGGTTTAAAGAGCCGTTATAGCCAGTTATTTGCATAGTTAAAGCAATCCCGATAAATGTACCCAAAAACCCCCACGCCCAGCGGGGCATAGAGTTTATGGCTTTTTCGGAGAAGGCTTCTTTTGTTTCGTAATCCATAATTAACTACTGCCCCTACATAAAAACAATCCTGCTAAAATAGTTTCAGGTGTGTATCTGTGTTGAATTGGTAAGTCTAAAAGGTAACTAACTAATTCATAGCAATAAAAATAACGCGGGTCATTTTTGCGATTAGGTAAAATGAATACTGTTAAGCCAAAAAAGTCATACGCTGCACCCTCAACCAGTCCAAACCTTGCAAGTACATCTTCAGCTTTAGCATCTACTTTACACCAAAGAAATTCTTTGTTATACTCATCATTGACTGATGACAAGAACACACCCTTAAACGGTGATGCCTGTAGTACTTTATCACCCACACGGACTGCACTGTGTGAGTATTGAGACACCAGTCGTTCGCGATTAATAACCGCTGCTAAACCAGTACCTCTCCTAAAGCCAACGTATACTTGCTGTTTCATATTTAGATTTCTTTTTCGGCTGCGTCAAACAAATCATCAACTTGTTTATCAGTTAAACCTAGTTTTTTAGCAAAGCCGTTTAAAAAAGCACTTGAACGTTTCCAATTTGGTCGTTCGTTGATTTCGTTTTCAACAAGTAATTTTTCTTTTACGTCCTTAATTACTTCAATCGCTTCAAGTAGTTTAGGCATTAAACCTGCTTTAATCAATGCAGCACGTCCCGCATAACGTGGTAATTCACGATTTTTACGTGCTTCAACTAAAGTTGTTTCTTGTGCTTTAGCTTTTGCATTTTCTTTTAATTGTTCTTGCTCATCAAAAGCAATTTTAGTAGTTACTTCACCATCTAAACTTGTAACTTGTGTAGTACCAACAAATACTGGGGTAAATTCTACGATACCGTTTTTTGTTTTAATGTATTGTTTCATGTGATTATCCTAAAAATTCAGTTTTGTATTTACCTGACAGATGAATAACTGGTATATTTCCTGCGGCTGGAGTTACAGTACCGCCACCAGCATTAGCACTTCTTAATGTAATTTTAAATTGCTGTGCAGAACCTGCTCCTACAGTCCAAAAAGACCCAAATGGCAACACACCAGCAGCTGCAATTGATTGCTCATTACCTGCTGGAAAGTTTGGAGTTCCTACAGCACGCCCATTGTATGTGCCATAAAAAGCTGGTGCACCAATTGCGTGGACTTCCACTACAAAATCAACTGTTACATTACCTAAAGACTGCACAAAGTCTAACCACGTATTAGTTTCTGAAAAACTAACTTTCATAGCCCTAGTGCTGGAAGGGTTAGTTATAGTTGTTATACTGCTCTCTAATATTTGAGTATTGGCAGTAAATGCCACCATCGGATATTGAGTAGCCTGCAATACACCCTCAAAACTCACTGCCCCACCACCCATATACGTCCATGTTGTACCATTCCACATAAAGACTTCGCCGTTGGTATTAGTCTTTATAGTTGCTGGGTCGGCTACTGATGGGGGATTGACGGGGCGATCAGTTGAGGGGAATTGTGCATAACTGGCGGGCGATATATTTGGTAATTTTTGCAAAGCCCTAACAAACTGACTATCGTCAAGCGGGTCATATGTTAAACCAGCTAGTTCAATAGTGTATCTACGCTCAAACAACATGCGATTATCAATTTCCGCCATATTCTTACTGGCAGTCGCTGCTGAAACACCATCTGTTAAGCCAACTATACTAAATCCAGCATAAGGTGCTTGAGTATTAAGCCCTAACGTAAAATTTGCAACAGGTCCTACGCCTGCAATATCACTAGTTACATCTGTAATTGCCATATTATTTCCTTTTTAGTTTGCTGAAAGTTCTATCCATTGTTGAACCTGATTAGCTATTGAGCTGTTGTATGAATAAGTATTTCCTTTTGGTACAGTCGCTTCTAATGTGCCATAATACACATAACCAGCTGATGTTGCGGCATAACGACTACAAACAATCAAGCCGTTTACATATATAGAATGTATTAAATTAACTGCACCGACAACATTGACAATGACAATTAAATCGGCATTTGTTGTATTTGTATAATTAACATCTTGTTGTCTTGAGGTTGTTAAATCTTTATAAGTACGTATTGGTATTGATGTTGCAATTGCATTATTTGTAATTGTTGTTGCAATATCAGTAGATATACTAGTTGCAATTGGTGTTGCAGTATTTGTTGCTATTGTTGTAATTGAATTTTTAATTGTGCCTGCATCATTGATAGCACTGTTAAGACTTGCAGGTGTAACTAATTTATTATTAATAACGCCTGCTTGTGTTTCTGCATTACTAGCCGTTTTTGATATAAAGTTACTGCTAAAATTTAAATTACTGTTGTTATCAATTGCATTTTTAACTGTTCCAACATCATTAACTGCACTTAAAAGCCCACTAGGCGTAACTAGTTTATTATTTACAATACCTGCCTGTACTTCTGCATTAGTAGCTGTTTTTGCTGTAAAATTACTACTAAAAGTTGCATTACTATTATTATCAAGTGCCGTTTTAACATTACCATTACTTGTAATAGCACTATATAAACTTGAAGGCGTAATTAATTTAACAGTGCTTAATCCGTCCTGTGTTTCTGCATTCGTTGAATTAGATATAGGCGTATGTATAATAGTCATTCTTGCAAGTATCCGATAATTTGATTATTAACTTCTAGCGGTATATTAAAATTGTTGGGGTAGTATGTAAAGTCTAAAGATTGTAATATTTTGTAAACACTTATTATATTGCCGTTTAAATCAGTCAAATAATCAAAACCAGCGGGTAGTATATTAATCGGTAATACTTTGGTAAATACATGGTTATAGTTAATATCAATTGCACTTCCTGTACTATAAAATACGGGTTGATGAACAACTGGGGCGGGTTGAGGCGGTAAGTTATAATCACCGCAAAACTCCCAATTAATACTAGCAGGGATATGTTTATCAGTTAAACATTTTATTGCGTTAAATTTAGTATCGTCTTGAGTGGTTAAAGGTTGTCCGTAACCGCCTGTATGCCCACCGTAAGTACTATGATAAATAATAGGGCAGTAAGGTATACTAGTAGGGATTAAAGGCTCAATAATGCCAGTTATACACACACCGCCTGATACTTGTAGCGGTTGTCCATAACCACCAGTCCAGCCTCCATAAGTACTATGAATAGTTGAATCGGTTATTTTTAAATTAGGGCAGTTAGTAGCAGTTTGTAATAAGTCTTGAATTTGGTCAATTGTACTAATACCGATTGATTTTTTAGCAGCACATACCATATCCTGCCTGCCTGCCAAATCAGTAGGATATGACTTAGAACAACCGCTAGGTAAACCATAATCGGCTTCAAATTCATTGATTAATTCAGTGCTACCACAGGCTAAACTTTCTTTTTGTAGCTTACACATTGCACGTTCAAAATCACTTAAAAGACTGCCAAATGCTTTGTGTAATGCCATTTTTAAAGGGCTTAAGCAGTCCCAAAATACACCCATAGGCTCAATTCTTTTAGCAACCTGTGCGTATTCTGAAGGTGATTTTATATTACAAAACTCGTAACTTTCAGGCTGTGCAAAATTTTGACAATTATTAATTTTAGGTGTGCATTTTATAGCCATATTATATTTCCTAAAACTCCTATTTCAAATACTGGTGCGTTAGCAATAAATGTTAAAGGTAGATTAGGTATTACTAAACTATGGTCAAATTCACCCTGCCCACTACTAATTGCTTCGTTAATGTGTGAAACAGGCACAGTTAAACCGGGTGAGGCTTCACGATACATTAAGTCTTTTAATTCCTCAATAACATTTAAGCGAATATTTAAATCATTAGATGGTGTTAATTGAATAGTAAAATCAATTAATTTTAAAGTCGGTGCAAACACATATACATTACTGCCTACGGGTGTAAATTGTGCTAAATGTGTAAGCATTTGATTAATTCTTGAGGGTGTGGGTACTATGCCGTTGTTATCTTCAGCGAATACAACACCAACAGTACCATTACCGTAAACTGTGGGTAATATCCATACCCTAGTTACAGTTGAACCTAAACTAAATGCCCAGCGTGTCCAGTCTGATTTTGTACCAGCACCTGGCGGGTTACGTAATCTTAAAAGAGTTCTTGCTCTTAATTGTTCGTCTGTTTCGTTATCACTGCCTCCACTTATGCCCGCTGTACAGACTGTTGCGTCCGTTAAACCAATAATCGGTATAGCTGGTGTTAAAGGTGCTTGATAGTCAATATTACCAACACTGCCAACGCTTAAGCATATTACATTAATGTTAATTGAATTATTAAAAATAATAACTGATTGAGTAGTTTGGTATTGAATACCGTTGTTTGTTGTAAATATTGTGCCTAAATTTATAGCAGTATTATTAACACCATTTACAGTAATACAACCAATAGCAGCAGCTGCTGGTAAACGATTAACGCCGTAACTTTCAGCAATTTGAGTTAAATATTGAGTTGTTGCAGTCGTTACAAACAATTGACGGCTTAACCAATTTAATGTTGAATATAAACCATCTATTAAGCCCGCCCATACTTTAGCAAACACGCCTAAAACGCTAAAACGCATTCTTGCGTCCGTATTGGGTATTAATGCTTCTATTTGATTAATAGCTTGATTGTTTAATTGTGTAAGTGTTGGTCTGATTAAAGGCATTTTATTCTTTCATTTTATTATTCTTGCATCAGTCTTTTTAAATTGTGTTCTAAACGTTTAGGTAAATGGTCTTGTACTTTATCTTGTAAAGTTTTTACAATTATTTGATTAGCGAATGCTTGAGGTATTGATGGACCGCTTAAATATTTTATTTTATCGCCATATAATGTAAAGCCTTTTTTAAACGTAATATTTTTTTTACTTTGAAATGCACTTTTTTTATCTAAACGATGAACAACACGGCTCATTACAAAACCTTGCTTATTAATAAATGCGTGCTTTATTCTTTTACGTGTGCCTTTAACTTTAACAGTAACACCACCGCCTGTAATTAACTGAATACGTCCACCAATTCGTTTTATGACTGCTTTTTTACCGTAACTTTTAGCCCCAAAATATTTTAAATTCTTATTA
This sequence comes from Betaproteobacteria bacterium, assembly GCA_043777895.1. GTDB lineage: Bacteria > Pseudomonadota > Gammaproteobacteria > Burkholderiales > Burkholderiaceae_C > JBDLSY01. The sequence goes on from JAYWHD010000128.1 coordinate 37,508, forward strand.
TCGCCTTTGGCAACTAAACCGCCTGATAAAATACGTTCACTTGCAATAAATTTAGTAATTGATTTTTTAATTTCAGCAGCAGGCATATTGTAGCCTTCGCCTCTAATCGTTTTTACTGTAGCAGTATTTACTACTTTTACAGTTTCATTGATTGAATATTTTATTACTTTTGACTTTATTTGTTTACTAACATTATTAATGTTTTTAAACAATTTATCAATATCTGATTGAATTTTTACATCAACCATTGCACACCTCAAAATTGCCTGTATCCCACGCGTAAGCCCACTTCCAAAACTGGCTTATGTTATTCGGTTGCTCAACTTCTATTGTTAAGTTTAGGTACTTATTTTTACAACCGATATAATCAGCGGTTACAGTTATATCAATAGCTATGCCGTCCTCTATTAACCATTCTAAAGCTTTTTTAGCATATTGTTTAGCTTTATTTAAAGTATCTTGCGTTGCATTGCTATTTTTTAATAACCATAAATGACTGCCAAACTCGCCATCATCGCCGATTTTATAACCCCACCAACCGAATGGTTCTGATTGTCTGCCATTAGGTAAAGCGTCTCCTGCCCTTGCACGCGCATTAGTAAATAAAGATAAAGCAATTGCATTTTGTAAATCGTTACCCAATACTAAATCGTTACATTGAACAATTAAGTCAAAGCATTGGCTATTATTACAATTTGTCATTGCTAAATCACTCATTGAGAAGCTCCAGTATTTACTCCACCGCCAAAATGATTGCCGTTGTTCTGCGGGTGTGTGTGTTGTTGTAAGCTGATACTGCCAGCTATAACATCACCTAATGCTATTACATCACCTGTAGCTTCAATTTTACCGCTTACTTTTAATATGCCATTGGCTGGTTTAATTTCAATGCTACCATCATTTTTAAGCGTAATACTGCTCAATCCTGTGTTTGTTTTAGCGTAAACCTGCACTTCACTTTTAGCTATCTTAAGTCTATTTACTTTATCAATCCAGCTTATAACGATACCGTGGTCTGATTGCCCGTTTACATATAGAATAATACCTTCTTGCACATTATCAGCAGGGACTGCATTAAATCCATAGGTTTGTATTACTTCTACATCGTCTTGTATGTTTCCATCTTGTGCTTCAACCTGTGCTTGAATACTGGGTGTGTTTAGTTTTAATATTCTTAATATAACGCGTTGTATGTAGTTTTTCATCGCTCACCCTTAAAATATATCGCTGTTTCGTCTTGTTTTTTATTTGTTTTTTTAACTGATTTTGCTTTTTGTTTTGTTGTTTTTTCTGGTATTTCGCTTAAAATATCAAAAGCTAAAGGACTGATTAAAGTTAAATCACACGTTGTACCTTCAGCTCCAATATTAAAGGTTATTTCTGATATTAACCATTGATTATTAATATCTGTGTAGTCTGATTTTAAAGTTGTAATTGTGTTTATTTCCCATAAATCACCGTTTGATTGCCTCCAACCTTGTACTTTACAATTAATTTTACGGGCATTAGCTTGTCTGTTGCCTGTTTCCCACTGGGCTCGTTTTAAGCAGTCTTTTTGATTAGCTTGTTCTTCAGCATTAATAATTAAAGGTCGGTATCTATTGATTTTACCAGTTGTGCTTTTAGATACAACTGTTGCATTAGGTTTAATTCTATTAATTAAGTCATCGCTTGAGTATTCATTTTGTGTATTTATATCTTGAGTAGCACCGCTAGACTGCCCTTTAACTGTAATTTCACTAAACAAATTAGTAAAGTCATCGCTTATATCTAAAGACAAAACATTAATACCAACAACTAAACCATCGTAAGATTGCCCATTTAATCCTCCCCGTGTAACAATTAAATTGCCTATTCTATCACTGATTAATAAGCAGCCTTGCGACTTACAAATATTGTTTAAAGTAGCGTGTGCAGTTTCAGATCCATTGCCAGTTGATTTTTTATTAAACTTACCCCCCCCGTTTAAAGCTAATTTTTTAATTACCTTATTTTTACTTGCAATTCTTTTTAAATAACCTGTATTGTCGCTGTCTAATTGAGTATATAAAAGTACATTAAATAGTTTAAGAATATCAATTGCAACGGCTTCAAAACTTAGATTTTGCCATTGTTTAGGCTTGACGCTACAGTCTACTAAATCACCTGATTTGTCTCTGCCTTGTATGTTTATAGCACTGCTATTAGCGTCCAATCTTAATGTTTTACTATCTATATAACCAGTAATCAATGTGTCATTACCTACTTTTAAAACGCATTCATCACCTGCTAATATTTCATACGGCTCAATCATATTGGCTATTTCTAAACTAAACGAACCCGCTAAATTCTCAATACTATGAGTAACCGACACGGTTTTCCACGCTTCGTAATATTTACCATTTACGATTAATTGGATATTATTCATTGAATAATTGCGATTGATTGATTAGAATTAATAAATAAAGGATTAGCTATATTGTTTCTATCCAGTAATAACTCATCGTTTAATTCGGCGTAATGACGATAAGCAGTAACTATTAATGGTGTAAATTGTTGGCTCATAGTTGTATCACATAAATTAGTATAAGTTATTTTTGATAAAAATTCACTTTGACTGGTCATATACTGAATAATTTCAGTTCTTACCTTAACCAATTCTGTTTGAGTTGCATCAAAAACATACTGACTGCTTAAATCGTAAATTTGAATTGTTATTTCATCGCTAAAACTGGCTCTTAAATCTTTTAATTCGTTTATCGTTAAAATAGACACATCATTAAATTTTAAATCACGTTCACTGACTTTATTAATCAGTATTTCACCTTGCCTAATTACTGCTGAAGTTTGAATTAAATTTTTAAAAGCATCATTATTTACTTTTTCTTGCCTTCTTGATTTTGTATTATAACTAGGTAAAGGGGCGACTTTCCACTCTTTTATATTCTTTACATCGCTAAGTGCTTTAATAATATTGATAACATTAATACCCAGCAAAACCGCTGTTAAGTTAGCACCTAATACTATTTGTTTAAGTTGTTGCTTTGCATATTGAATAGCTTGATAAGTTTGTAATAAAATACTGTTTAAATTATTGACTGATTGACTGCTTACAATATTATCTACTTTTTCTAAAAAAGTATTTATTTGATTAATTGCACTTTCACGAACAAAACCTGTTGTATTATCAATTGTAAAAAATTCTTGAAAGTCTTGTAATAAAGTATCATAAGCAACATTAGAAACCAATTCTGCACTTGTTTTTTTGTCTACTAAATTATTACTTAAGTTACCAATAAATGACTTTTTACCCGCCTCAATAAAAGTAAAAGTAAACTTAACTAATCCACCTTCTTTAGTAGATTGTTCAGTAATATTAAAATCTGTGATATGCCCTTTAAGCTCACCATAAAATGGGTGTGTAAATATACATTCACCGCCAAATTCTACAATTTTAATTAAAAAATCACGCTCACCGAAAGGGTTAAAATCGTTTTCACTTTTAGCAACTAAAAAGCCGTTTAAGTTTTGCGTCCTATTTTTACGCCCTAAATCTTCTATAAACGGGTTATCACGTTGCACAAATTCGTGTACAATAGTTCTACGACCAATATTAAAGTCGCTTGTTTCAATATCAAAATTTAAAGCACCCGCACCGTTTTGAATTTTAGCAACAAATAATTCTTTTAAATAAGTCATACTGCATTTACCATATTGCCAGTTTTAGCATTTAAAGTAAAACCACTCGACGACTTCATTTGTGCTACCTGTGCCTTTCCTTGTGAATTAATATTTATATCTAATCTACCTGTTACGCTAGCTTTTGAAGTGCTTATTAAAGCTTTAGGATTAGCAGGTAACATTACTCCTTTGTTTAGCGGTAAAGGCTTAATAACGCTTGAATTTTTAATGTTTGATATGTTATTAATAGTTGAGTTGGTAGCAGGATTAACAGTTTTAGTAGCACTTTCTACACCCCAAACTGACCTAGTGGCACTGCCTATAGTGCTTAAATTTACACTTTTACCGCTTAATGCATCAAATCCTAATCCTACCAAATGTATAACATCAATAATTGAAGTTAATGTTGTAAGGACGCCTTTTAATAATGCTCCAACTACTTTACCAGCTATTTCACCAGCACTGCCCCACGCTTCTAAACCTTCTTTAGATTGATTAGTTTCACCAAATAAGCTTAAAAATCTATCTACTAAACCGCCGACTAACCCGCTAATTACAGAGAAAGTATTGCCCATTGGTTCTAAACTAGTTTTTATACCAGTCCAAAAACCACCACCAAAAGCCATTATTTCATTTCTAAATATATAACCTAACACTCCTAAAGCACCAATAACTAACCCAATAGGGCTTAATATTGATCCAAAAGCACTGGTAAATAAAGTAATTCCAGTAGTTATTAATCCTGTTTTACTTGCTAGACTAAAAGCACCCATTGCAAGTGTAGCAAGTCCTATACCTAAAGTTGTATAACCAATTAATTTAGTTAAAACTGGGAATTTTTCAGCTAACTGTTCTATTTTATCGGACACATCGCCTAAAATATCAGCTATTTTTTTAAAGTCACTTTCAAAAGCTTTGCCTATTGTTGCTTTCATATTCTCAAAAGAACCAGCCATGCGGTCTGTTGTTGCACTAATAGTTGATGATGTTTCTTTTAATTTTTGGTCAAGACTGCCCTGCCCTTTTAGGTTTTTAAATATTTCATCGTAACCTTTCTGCCCTTTATCTATTAAAGAACTCATCGCTTGCAATGTTTGTGCATCTTCGCCAAATATTTTAGTTAAAACTTTGGTTCTTGCAACATCATTTTTTAATTTACCAATTTTTAATATTTGTTTAAAAAAGTTTTCAGCTCCTGCAAAATTACCCTTGTCATCTACAAAACTTATTTTATCTTTGCCTAAAATTTTATTAACATCGCCAATTTTCTTTAAATTTAACCCAGCCCTCAAAAGTTTAGTTAAAGCAATTGAAGCTGTTTCACCCTGCATACCTGCTTGATTTAAACCAACATAAAACGGTGCTAAAGCTTTAGTACCTTCAATGCCAGTTTTTTTAATTAAATCCATCGCAATTGCACTGTTAGCTAAAGAATTTTCTACGTCCTCTATTTTTAAACCACTGAATTTCATTTTAGCGTAAACATCAGCTAATTCATTCATATCATCAGCACCAGTCCTAGTTGCATCAGCAACTTTAGATAATGATGTTGCAGCTTCTTCACCTGTTATTTTTAATACCGCCCCTAGTTTTACACTAGCCTCACCTAAACCACCATATCCTTTTGCTTGTTTACCTAATATTTTATCAACAGAAATACCATTCTGTACCAGTGCTTTCATTGTATTAATTGCGTCTGCTGCACTGCCCGGATACTTCTCGCCCAAAGACTTACTAAGCTCTTCTATTTTAGATATTGAACTATCAATTGTGCCATCGCTTTTAACCATTGAAGCTCTAAGCTCTGCCATTGCATCTTCTTGAGTAGAAAAAGAATTTAAAGCACTTTTAATACCTGCTAAAGCTCCAGCACTAATACCGACACCAATTATTACTTTGTCTAATTCCTTAAACTTATTTTTTACTTTATCAACTAATGCTGGTACTGGCTTTAGTTTATCAGTTATTTTTTCGCGAAACTGCACATCAATAATTGTGCTATCATTATTTCTTTTAGTAAAACGTTGTTTAGCGGGTAAAGCAGGCAAAAATGATTTTTTAGGTAAAACAGTAAGCCCATTGATTTTACTGTTTAAGCCGTCTATGCTTTTAGCAAAAGCATCAGCCCCTATTTTACCTTTAGACATCCAAGCGGGTATTTTTGATAAGTCCTGACCAAAATCTTTAGTTTTTTTATCGCTATTTTTAACAACATCGGCAAACTTTTTAAATACATTACTTGCATTGTCGTTTGCCGATATTTGAAAGGTTGTTATGTTTTTAGTCATTTTTACTCATCGCTTCTTTTTCAGCCTCTGCAATTTCTTCTACCCGTTCACTCCAATAAATTAATTCATTGATTGTCATATTAGATATATCACTTGCACTAAAATTACGCGAAACAAGGCAAGACACTAAGCTATTTAATGTTTGCCTGTCGTAAAAACTTCAATAACTCTACTAACCGCTGGCATAAACTCGCGAATATCCATAGCATTTAGGACTTCTTTTTTATGCCCGTTCAACTCTAAAACTTGACAAGCAAACTCTACGCTCTCATCAATATTAACAGTTATTTTTTTAACTAAAATCATAACTGGCTTAATTGTATCAATCGTTTTAGATAGTTCACTATTGCATTCTTCGTTAAACTCTAAAAGTTCAAGACTATTTAATTCGTTAATGTAGCCTAAAATATCTGATACTTGTAAAAAGTTAGCATCGTTTTTTTTAATACCACTACAAGCAGTAAGAATATCACTACTTTTTACAATATCAGTGCCTTGACTTTTTACAGAACGAAACATACCAACAGTAATAAATTCGGGTATGTTTAATTCTTCAATCATTACGTCCTCACCGTTTATGCGTGATTTAAACGGATACTTTAAAATATAACTATTCATTATTTACCTTTATTTATCAAAAAATATATATTATTAAAAGTTATAAATTAAACGGCAAAATAGTAGTTGATATGTATTGCAATAAATAAATTTTAAATATTTTAATAAATAAGTAAAGCAAAACATAAAGTAAAAAATACACCAGAGATAAAAGAAATATTTACAATTCTGTCTAAATTTAATAATAATTTATAATAATTTTCATTGTTTTTATTTAATAAACTTTCAAGATATTTTGCATTTACATTAAAAATGGCGATGCACAAAATCAAACATAATGAAAAACTTATTAAAGCAAAAACATAAAAAATAAGACTATCAGCCGATTTAACTTCAATTGTTGATATTGAAATTATTAATAAACCAATTGCGCAGGCACTTATATTTAATAAACTTTTATCTCTTTCAAATTTAGTTTTAAGCCAAGCATTTACTAATGCTGCGTAAAACTCTACGTCTTTTGCGTCATCTTTATTCATTATTTACCTTTATTTAAGAATACATAATACCAACATCGCCTTTGAATTTTAGCTCAACGCTGGGCTTATCGTCAGATAATTTAATTGTCTCTGATAGCGAAGAATTAGTAAATAAAAATCGTTGACCAGTACTTGTACTAATAACTAAATCACCACAACCATTAAAGTTTTTAATATTAAATTCACTGTTTAAAACAACAGATAAAGTTACTTCGCTGGGCATTACTTCGTTAGTTTTAAAATAACGACCGCTTATTGTAGTAACACCATCACTGCCAACTGAACCGCCCAAATCAAAGCTTGAATTTTTAGTAACAACGTCTAAATTAAAGCCGTTAAAAGTAGCACTGATAACGCTCATTGCGTTAGATTTACAAAAAGCCATGTATCACTCCTTAACAAACAATGTAATGAATACCCAATGCTTTAACAGAAAGTATATTAATTAAATCAGGGAACATACGAATATTAATAGTATTACAATCGTTTATACTTCGCTCTACTACTAAATCCGCTGCAAATTGCTCAAAATTCTCAATAATGCCCAGCGGTAACCACGTATTTAATGCCAGTGATAACAAAGACCCTTTAATCATTGACGGGGTTGCAACGTTGCTAGGTAAACCAATTGTGCCATCATCTGCTAAACGGTGTGCTGGGTATTGTGTCTCAAGCATTTGACGGGTAGACCAACGAATATATGAGTTCGTAAATTGTGTTTCTACTCTACGTTCTGCATCGCTCGGTGTGCCGTTGTCTGTTGCTGTTCTTTCTGTAATTGCATTTTCCAATACAACTTGACTATCTTGATTGTAGTTGTAAGTTGCTAAACCATAATTTAAAATAAATCTATTACGTTCAACCCACGAAAAACGGCTCGGTAACGGTGCGGATTTTAAAGCACTCATTACAACTTGCTGATGCGGTTGATTAGCGACAATATCAGTTAATCTTGATGATGTAGAACCATACGCTGTAGCGACTTGAAATATACTGGACATTAAACCAGCATAGACAATACCGTCCACTGTTTTACCTGCTTCAACTGCCATAACTGTACGATGCTGGCTGTTACGATTAGACATAAACGCCATTAAACCGCCTTCACTTGCACGATACGCACTGAATATTACAAAGTCCTCTTGACCGTTACCTAAACTGGTTTCATTCGGTAATGGCGACCAACGATTTTGTGCTTCAATTAGTAATAAATTAGCGTTTAATTCATCGTTGTATGGACATACTACGTGCGTATAATAACTACTTTGTATATTATTAATAGCTGTTGCTAGGCTGGGGTTTAACTGCCCAGCTGTTGTTTGTAAGAAGGTAGTAAATAATCCTGTGGGGCTTGCTGGTATATCAGTTGTACGATATTGACTGATTATTTGAATATCATTGTATAACTCGCCTTTGTTTCTTGCTGTAAGCGTTAAAACACCAGCAGAAGCCGAAGCATTAAACAATCTATTTACATCTAAATTAATTAAACTGACCAATTTATCAGTAATTTGTACAGTTGTATCACCTGATTTTACTGATACAAAATATTCAGCTTCACCAATATAAATACGTTCAATACCCGCTTTGTTAGCGTTTACTACATAATTAATATTATAATCGGCAGTTATAATACGTGCTATACCTTGCTCGTTAGGCTTTTGACCACAAAAATATGTTTCAGACCGTGGATTAGTTTTAAAGTGAGTAATCGCTTGATGATGTATAATAGACCCTACACCAAATAATTCGCCTGCTTGTTTTGCACTAGTAACCAAGTACGGCATATTTGGACGTGCGGTTGCTACTAGATAATTAGTAGTCAAGGGCTGGCCGTAAGGCATACCGTAAACAGTGTGTGCTAATTCATCGGACATCTGCCCAAGAATTAAATTCACGTATCGTTTAGTACCTGCCGTTCGCCTAGCGTTACTGCCGTTAAACTCGCCGTAAGTGCCGGGAACGCCGATTGACGGGGGTATTTGCTCAAATGTAATCATAGTATCCTTATACGCATTGTTTTACACATTCTAAATTTTTTATTTCAATAATTGCTTTATTAAAGCAACAATAATCTATTTCTATATTTAAATCAATATAATAATAACAAGTTACAGTTAAAATAGCTACAGAATATTGATTGTCTCCGCCGTCATCTTGTTCAATTTTTGTGTCTATTTCAATATCATTATCTAAATATAGTTTTTGATTGTTGTATTCAGCAAAACCTTTTTTAAAAAATTCAATTAATAAAGTTTCAACGTCTAAACAAATACTGTCTAAATCTTGTGCTAAAACGTCATAATTAACAGGCTTTACTGGCATACCTTTAATTGATTGATATGATTGTGCTAAATTAGGTATTCTTTTATGATATATATTAATTTCTATTTCAAGTTGTCGTTTAAATTTACCATAACTTAACTCATCTTTTTGACTGTCGCTATTCGTATAAATAGCAACACAGGGCAAGTCATTCGCTCCATCTAATTTAACTGCACGCTGTAAAAACACTCTATCTTTGTATGCCTCCGACCGATTAATTAAAGCAATACCTAAAGCGTTACGAATAATGGTTCGTGGGTGTAAAGTAACATTCATTTATAACCCTTATTTACGTAAATGAGAATAACCAAAAAAATCACTTCTACTAACGTCAAAATATTTTAATACTTTTTGCCAATAAAACCCGCCCCTTGCGGCAACCGTGCCATCATAGTAAAAATCTGCTTTACAAAATAAGCCGTCTAATAAGTCTTTTTTTACATATTCTTCTTGCATTATCAAGCTCCACTTACCGTGTGCATACCCGTTACGCCTGTAAATATCCCTTGCTTGTTGTAATGCCTGTGCTTTATCTAACTGTTTTGTTTCTAATAAATGGTCTGCTAGTAATGTGTTTTGTATAAGCCCGTCATTATCTATGTACATTATTAACCCAGTTGTTTCAAAGATATGAAACTGTTTTAAATAATCAAGCGTAAAAACTTTCGGGGCTTTAGGTTCACGCCGTTCGTATCCATAGTAGCTATAAAGCCTTGCAACTGATTTTTTTAGACGCATCTGTTTTAATGATGTTGCTTTTAAAATCTTATCAATTATTCGCTGGTTTAATCTTGTGTCATATTAATTTAAAATCTTGTTTAGTTATAGTTTCTATCTGATTACAAAATAGTTTTTCAGTTACTGCATTTTTTTTATTCGAACATAAACTGCTTCTATGTTTCATCTCAAGCCCACAGTTTAATTCACTTTCATAGCTTGATACATATATTTTATAATGTGAATTTTTAACCCACTCGTTAAAAATATCGTGGTCTAGTTTTTCTTTATACTGTGCCGTGCTTTTATAAGGTGGGTCGCAATAAATAACTGTTTCATTAATTGGTGTAGTTATATTTACATTAATATATGATTGATTGGTTATAATTAAATTATTAATTAAAGGCAGTTGTTCCAGTTGTTGCAGTTGTTGCAGTTGTTGCAGTAGTTCTAGTTGTTGCAGTCGTTCTAGTTGTTGCAGCTGAAAACTACCGCTTATTAGCATTTTGTTTTTAAATTCTTTTAACAAGCGTATTCTTTTTTCTTTTTCGCCTGCATAACCATTTTGTAGTAAATAATCATGTGCTAATTTCTTTAGTGGCTCAATATTAGACCCAAATAAATAAGTTCTTTGACAATTGCCAAAGCTCCAAACTGTTTTACACAACCCACCGAACCAGTCGTCATCATTTTTATGCTTATGAAAATCTTCACGACTTACCCACTGATAAAAATCGGGTGTTATGCCGTCCTGCTGTATCTTTTCAAGCAAGGCAACAACGCCAGTATTCAGCTCGTTGTAGTGTACTTCAAAAGACCGCTTTAATGCCTCAAAACTAATTGCACCCCCACCTCCAAATAAGTCGTAAAAATATTTAGCATTCGGATTGTGTGCAATAATGTAATCTAAAATCTTGGGTGCTAATTTACGTTTAGAACCCATGTATGGTATGCCTGCCATTAAATGCCTTTATTTAAAGACTGATATTTTATATAAATTCTTTTTGCCGTAACGTGGGCATATTGTCGCTTTAATTTCAACGCCTAAACTAATACTTTTTCCTTTAAGCAATCGCCAATTAATTGTTTTTTTTGCTACTTTAATAATACTTGCATAATCAGTTAAGTCATCTAAAGCAGTCTGATAATTTAATATTTGATTATCTTGTTGCTCAATCTTAACCTGTTGCTGTTCTATAATTTCCTGCTGTTCAACTGCCAACAATAAAGCCTCTTTAAAAGTTGCTGGTACTTTAAATTGATTTTGCAGTTGTTGTTCACAATCAATAAAATACAATCGGGCTTCTTTGCCTTTGTCCGTCCGCTGTATCATTGATATTTCTTTTGCCATATTTATGGATATGCAATAATCTTGTAATGTTTGTTTTGCTAGGGTGTTAAACACTTCACACCCTAAATAATCAACACCATCAACAAAACCATACCCTAATTGACGCTCAAACCACGCGGAAAACCTTTCGCTTGACTGTAAAAAAGTATGAAGCTCTCTTGCTGATACCGTTTGTATTAATTTATCATTAATTTGTTTTTTTGCAATTGTAATTAAATTCATTTTTTATTTAAATAAATAGGAAAGCCCAGCAAACAATGTAGTAGAGTACATTACTTGCTGGGCTTAAATAATATCATTTTAACGTCTCTACACGCTAATAACATTATAACATACCTATTAAATTTTATTTTAAATATTTATACATAAATATACATATTTTATTAATAATAGTGTATAATTTCTTATCAGTTAAGCAATAAGGCTTAATTAAATAAGGAAACATCATGCCAAACTTATTTTTTAAACAAAAGATACCCGCACACTATTTTGATTTTAAATTACAGAAAGATAGAATTGCAGTAGTTTACGATAGCTATGTATACATATACGAGACACTAACAAAGTCTTTAGTAGGAGC
>JAYWHD010000129.1:0-7012 GCA_043777895.1 Betaproteobacteria bacterium
GTGGCGGAAAAAGAGTCGTACGACCAGTACACGGACAAGTGGCGAACACACCACACGATGCTCAACGACGCTGAAGAAAAAGGCAAGGCAGAGGGTAAATTGGAAATTGCAAAGTCCATGAGAGCAAAAGGTTTAGATGACGCTATGATTATGGATGTAACAGGTTTAAGTGCGGCTGATTTATCTAAATTGTAACGGTACTGTTATAAATTTTTGTTGGGTGCTACACCTAAATACAACAATAAACTAGCTATATCTTGTAGCATCACTGTGTGCTGCTGCCCTGTTGCCATTGTTTTTATAGCGACTTGACCCGCTGCTAATTCGGTTTCACCAATAATTAAAGTATAGGCTACGCCACTGTCATTAGCCCGTTTTAACTGACTTTTAAAGCTACCACTTCCCGCGTTCATAATGCACGGAATACTTGCATCACGCAAGGTTTCGGCTAAATGAGTAGCGACTGGCAGAGTCCCAATGCCCGCGTGAACTAAGTAGACTAATGGGGTAAATAGGCCATCTGGTTGGTTTATTCCACGTGCTAATAAACTGTGTTGCCACACCAATATAACCCTTTCTATGCCTAAAGCGAAGCCACACGCAGGGGTGGATTTACCGCCTAATTGTTCAAATAAACCATCGTAACGCCCACCACCTGCAATGGTTAATTCCCCCCCCAATGCAGTAGTTACCCATTCAAAGACGGTACGGTTATAGTAATCCATACCCCTGACTAAGCGAGGATTTATTGTATAAGCAATATGGGCTGCATCTAAGCTATTTTTGAACTGCTCAAAGTGTGCTAAGCTTTTTTCACCTAAACAATCAATTAGTTTTGGTGCTGCATTAATTACGGTCTGCATGGCGGGATTTTTACTGTCTAATAAACGCAAAGGATTGGTATATAAACGGCGTTTAGTCTCTTCATCGGCATTAATAATTTCTAAATGGTGTTCAAAATACTCAATTAAACGCGCACGATAAACAGTGCGTTCAGACGCATCACCAATACTATTAATCTGTAAAGTTGTATCTAATAAATCCAATCGTTGCCACAAGCGGGCTAGCATAATGATCTGTTCCGCTTCAACATCTGGCCCTTCAAACCCCATAGCCTCAACACTGACTTGGTGGAATTGACGGTAACGGCCTTTTTGCGGACGCTCATGACGGAACATTGCCCCCATAGTCCATACACGCTGTGGGGCATTGTATAACCAATTATGCTCAATCGCACTGCGTACCGTGCCAGCAGTCCCTTCAGGACGCAAGGTTAAGCGATCACCGTTTAAACTGTCAGTAAAACTATACATTTCTTTTTCAACAATGTCAGTGACTTCGCCCAAGCCACGTATAAACAAGCCTGTTGGCTCAACAATGGGTGTACGAATTAAACGATACCCATAGCTACGCAATACATCGCGGACTATATCTTCAAATAATTCTTGTAAGGCAGACTCATCGGGCAGTAAGTCATTCATACCTTTTACGCCTTGGACTTTAGTTGGTTTTATCGTCATAAATAAATTTTTATAATTTTAAATACTACTTATATTATATAAGTACTACACATACCATACATACCATACATATTATACGTACTATACATAGCATATAATATAAATATTATATATACTGTACGCAGTATACATGTAATACATATTATCTAGATACTATTTGAATAGTAGTTTTATTTTTTATTTTTGCACGAACTGTACAAATAACTCATCTGTTTTAAGCATACCTAACTTATAACGGGCTCTTTCTTCTATAGCAGCCTGCCCACGGCCTTGATCGGATAACTCGTCCACATCAGCTTTTAATTGTGCATTATTCAGTTGCTGTTCAGCAACGGCTTGTTGCAGATGTGCTAATTCAACTTGCTGTTGCCACACACTAAGCCAACCACCTTTTATAAACCAAGCAGGAATTTGTAAGCTTAATATTAATACAAGCAAAAAAATAAAATATTTTCTTTGCTTAAAATATTTTAGTATAGACATTAATACATGCATTAGGTTTTAGTGGTTTAGTGGTTTAGTGTGTCAATGACAATAGCAATAGCAATTGATTATATTAACCCGTTATTTATATCAATATTGACTTAAGTTTGACTTAAATTTAAAGTGAATGGCGTAAATTGTAAAACGCACTACGCCCAGGATAATGAGCAACCTGGGCTAAATCTTCTTCAATACGCAATAACTGATTATACTTTGCCATACGGTCACTACGCGATAAACTACCCGTTTTAATTTGCATTGCATTTGTTCCAACGGCAATATCAGCAATGGTACTGTCTTCAGTTTCACCGCTTCTATGGCTAATTACGGCAGTATATCCCGCACGCTTTGCCATTTCAATGGCCGCAAAGGTTTCAGTTAAAGTACCAATTTGATTAATTTTGATTAAAATTGAATTTGCAATGCCTTTTTCAATGCCTTCTTTGAGAATTTTAGTATTAGTTACAAATAAATCATCGCCTATAATTTGTACTGTTTTACCTAAGGCATCAGTTAATAATGTCCAGCCCGCCCAGTCGCCTTCTGCCATACCATCTTCAATTGATATAATGGGATATGCATCAACTAACTTACTTAAATAGCCCGTAAACTCTTGGCTGGTCAAACTTAAACCTTCACCTGGTAATACATATTGATTGTCTTTATAAAATTCACTGGCGGCACAGTCTAAAGCTAAGACTACATTTTCGCCAGCTTTATAACCCGCTTGCTCAATGGCTACCATAATAGTATCTAAACATTCCACACTAGATGCAAAATTAGGGGCAAAACCACCTTCATCACCGACAGCGGTACTCATACCTTTATCGGCAATAATTTTCTTTAAAGTATGAAAAATTTCTGCCCCACAACGCAGAGCTTCTTTAAAGCTTGCAGCTCCAATCGGAATAATCATAAACTCTTGGAAAGACAAGCCATTATTGGCATGTTCACCGCCATTAACAATATTCATCATCGGCACAGGCAAACTCATAGCCGCACTGCCACCAAAATAACGATACAAAGGCAGCCCTGCTTCTTGTGCCGCTGCACGGGCGACTGCCATACTGACTGCTAAAGTCGCATTAGCACCCAATCGGGCTTTATTGTCCGTACCATCTAAATCAATCATGGTTTTGTCAATCATCGCTTGCTGACTGGCCTCTAAACCCAATAAAGCTTCGGCAATTTCAGTATTTACAAATTCCACTGCTTTTAACACACCTTTACCCATATAACGGGTTTTATCACCATCGCGTAATTCAATGGCTTCGCGTGAGCCCGTTGAAGCACCACTGGGAACAGCTGCACGTCCCATTACACCTGATTCTAATAACACATCACATTCAACAGTTGGGTTGCCACGTGAATCTAAAATTTCGCGGGCAATAATATCAATAATGGCTGACATAAACAATTCCTAAGTTACAGTTAAAAAATATATTAAGGATAAAGATTAAGGATAAAGATTAAACGTTAATAATATAATTTCAAGAAGATAGCTATTTATCAATGACTTATTTTACTCTTTCACCACTCTTTTCTGCTCAAAACAGTGTCATAAAGTCCAATGTCTTGTTTTTCATGTATGCTAATTCCAGTGTATTTTAAACTCACATCCTCGTAACGCTTAAATTTATAAATAGCATCATTCATTAAAGCTGCATTAAAAATACCTAAACTTTCTAATAATTCAAAGTCTTTAATTAATACACCCGTTACTTGTTATTTATGATAAATAATTTTAATTAAAATTTAAGGTATTTTGTTCTGGTAAAATATCAGTTAATTTATTATTTACATTTATATTATTATTTTTCTCAATATTTGGGCTTGTATTTTCAATGTTTAAAATAAAATTTTTTTTAAATTTACCAGTATTACTACCTTCTAATTTTCGTTCTGAAAAAGTTTTAATTACTTTATGTTTATTAATTTCTTCATCTGAAACATTTTTTTCAGATTGATAATTATCTAGCCGTTGATATGCATTAGCAATATACTCTTCAGAAATATCAATACCTATAAATTTTTTATTTAATAATTTTGCTGCAACTAAAGTAGTGCCACTGCCAGAATAAGGGTCTATCACAATACCATCGGCTTCATTTAGAATAGAATGTATAACTCTAGTGGGTAAAGGTAAAGGAAAAGGAGCGGGGTGATTGTTTTTTCTTTCAGGCGGAAAACGCCAAATAGACGTTAATAAAGCGTGTTTAGAGTGTAGTTCAATACCAATATTATGATTGTTAATCGGTTTATATAACCAATATATGCGTTCATCAATTTGCCAAAAACGCCAACCACGAATATTAGCAGCAATCATTCTATCCCAAATAATCTCTTGACGAATTAACCATTTTGTTTTTGAAAGCCAAGCCATTGGGTGTAGCATAATACCCATATCCCAGCGGGTTTTATGATTGTAAAAAAATGATCCTCCAGGCTTAATAATTCTATACAATTCATTTAAAACAGCTATTTGTTCATCTTGATAATCTGATTCTGACTTTTTGTCAGTGACTGCATTATATAAAACATTTTTAACTAACCAGCCTTTTTGTTTTTCACCTTTGTTATAAGGTGGTGAAGTAATACCCAAATCAATACTATCTGATAGTAATGTTTTAAGCTGCTCTAAGGTATCACCTAATAGTATTTTATTTTCAAAAAGTAAATTTTCCATTATTATTCTGATTATTCTGATTATTCTGCTAATAAATAGGAAATAAATTTTTTATTAAAATATTTGGCATTAATTTTAATTGAATTTAAATTACTATATATTACTTTTAAGGAAGCACATTGCTCATAATGTGAAAAATTAAAAGTAGCTGAACGTAAATAAGGACCTTTTATTTTTGTAAGCTCACTGGCTAATCTCTCATAAATTGCTGAAAAAGGAAATTCTAAAATATACTGAAGTTCGCCATCAATAAAACCACTACACAATAAATTTAGGTTAGCTTGTGCATCTTTTTCTAAACGTTTAACAGTATAGTCATTAAAGCCCCCTTCGGCGTTTAATTTTGCTTTTGTTTTCCTTGTGTCATACCCTTCAGTTTGAATATTTTTTGGTTTAGCCTCACAATTTAATGCAACACCCCCAATAGCGTTAGTATGCTTGTATCCGTTGTAGCCTAATTTTTTAGCACTGTGCGTATACCCTGCAATAGATACTGTTACAAACTCCCGTAAACTAGAAGAGTTTTTATCATTCATATAAGCAGTTAGTAAATCAGATAGACAAGCAATTAGATTGTCTTTAGATTTATTAAGTAATAACTGACTTAATTCAATATGCGATTTAGTTGCATAATAAGTAACTATTTGTTGTAAGTCTTGATTCATTTTTTAAGATTAATATATAGTTATATATAATTGTATAAGTTATTATTTTGGTATTGCTGCTTTAGCATGGTTAAGGTATAAATTTCTAAGAAAATTTTCAGCGGGCAATGATATTAACAATGGCTGACATAAACAATCCCTAAGTTACAGTTAAAAAATATATTAAGAATAAAGATTAAAAATTAAGGTAGTGGTACAAATAGAACTTTTGATAATAGTTTTTTATGTCAACACTTTATACTGAATGATTATATTTAATAATAAACAGTCTAGTCACTAATTCGTGCATAGTATCGGACTTTGAAAATGACAATGTTTTTCTAGTATACCTTCTCAGCCATTGTCTTAGAGTATTATTCCATCGCTCCATATGGTTTGTTTCACCTGATTCTTTGCCCACTGATTGGTGAGAACCACTTGCAATAATAGTATCGTAAGGCTTCCAAAAATCACTAAAAGTTTTACCATTTTTTAAGCGGTCTGGCAATGAAGACCACAATAATTTGCAACTATTTTCACTACGGTCGCCAATATAAAGAGCAACTATTTTCTTAGTATTTCGGCTAATAGCTGTTCATAGCCATCGGTGGTTTGCTTTTTTTAACATAACTATGAACCTTATCAAACTCTAGTATATCATCGCTAGGACCATCTACAATACAGGCTGATAAACTAGTGTTTTCAGGCAGTGCCGCCGCTTTTTTTAACCAACTAGATAACGTATGACGGCTTACATTAAACATTCTTTCTAATACACTCACTATCGCAATGCGGATACTTACGAGTAATAATAATCATTATTGCCTACACCTCCTGTTTTTAAATAGATAAATAATATTCTACTCAATTTACTCATTAATAACTAATAATTAACTTATCTTTAAGTTCTATTTGTACCACTACCAGTTACTTTACTAGTTACTTCTTAAGTATTAAATTTACTGCATCAGTGATATTTTAACATTATCAACCAACTTATTTATGTAAAACTTGCAACAGTGAAAATATTATTAAAAATGGGAAGAATAGAGCGGGTTCACAGACTTATAAATGCAAGGATTGTTTAAGTTATGGTATTTTAGAGAGTTTAAACAGTTTGGACATTGGTAGACATTAACCTTAATTTACGTGATTTAATTGATCAAAAAATGCAAGTATTAGGAGCAGAAGCAATTAAACGTGTTGTACCCTCTGATACCACCAGTACTGTTTTGGCCAACCCTACTGTTAGATAGTTTATATGAATACTGCGAAGATTTACCCAATATATGTTTTTAATTGGATTACTGATCCACTTATTGCTTGGTTTAATTGATATCTTACCGATTACAATCAGCAATCGCAGTCATTTATTAGTAGCCTATACGAATAATATTCAGCAATATATAAGCTTACAAAATAGCCTTACAACCCAAACAAATCAGCCGCACTTAAGCCTGTTAATTCTATTATCGTTGCATCGTCTAAGCCTTTTTCTTTTATGGCTTTTGCGATTTCTAGCTTACTTTTTTGTAAAAGTATTTCACCCTCTGCCTTACCTCTCTCCAGCCCGATTATTTCGCCCTCTGCCTTGCCTTTTTCTTCAGCGTCGTTGAGCATCGTGTGGTGTGTTCGCCACTTGTCCGTGTACTGGTCGTAGGACTCTTTTTCCGCCACAT
>JAYWHD010000130.1:0-48677 GCA_043777895.1 Betaproteobacteria bacterium
TGTCTATTATTGTCTACATTTGTTATTTATTGCTATTTATTATTATTCAATCAAAAATCGCCTGCTATGACTTTACACATTGGTATAACAATTGAAATACGTTCAGAAGACTTATGCTTATGGGATGATAGTATTAAACAAAATGCTTTAGCACTAGCACGCACTTTGAAAGCAAGCAGCCTTAAACATCGAGTTACATTAGTCAATACAACCGAAGTAGCAATTACTCCAAAACTACCGTGGGATTTAAAAGAATTTAATACCGAATTTTTTGAAGTAGTCAAGCATTCTTTGGATATACTAATTGTCCTTGATGGGCAAATAGCAGACACGCCCAGCGCTTTACTTAAAGAGCGTGGTGTCAAAATAATAGGGTATAAATGCGAATCAAATGCTTCATTGAGTGCTGAAAGCATTATTCATAATTTATCGGTTACCAAAGTTCCATATTACAATCGGCACTTTGATGCACTATGGTTATCCCCACAAGTAGCCGAGTTAAACCAAACTTACTATAAAGTGCTACACCGTTGTTCTACAGCACAGACTGTTCCTTTTATTTGGAGCGAGATACCGATAGAATCAGCATGTGCTAACCTAAAAAATAAAGGTATTTATGTCACTAATAAAAAAATTGCTAAACGATTAACCATACTAGAACCGAATACAGAAATATTAAAAAACTTCTTAAATCCATTGATGATTGCAGAACTATTTTACCGAAATTTACCACACTGCATAGACAGTGTTAATTTAATGAACTTAGATCACCGTGATAAGCATGCGGAGCTGATAGGTATATTAGCGGGTACAAATTTGTATAGCGATAAAAGAATTTTTTTAGGTAGCAAGCAAAATATAGCGAAAACACTGTCAAAAGACACCGATGTAGTTATTAGTCACCAATGGGGTAATCCTTTAAGTTACACTTATTTAGAGGCTGCTTGGTTAGGTTACCCTTTGGTGCACAATGCTGATTTGTGTAAAGAGTTAGGTTTCTTTTACAATAAAACTGACGTAATATCAGGTGCCGAAGCCTTGAATCTTGCTTGTGAAGTAGGAATGATTGGGGGTAATTATCCAGTTAAGAAAAAAGAAACTGCTTCTCATTATAGAGAAAGACAACGACATTTAATTAAACAGTTTTTAGCTGAACAACCTGGGATAGTCAGAAAATATGACATTTTAATTGCACAGATAATTAGCAAATACACTAAAAAACACTAAAAAACAATAATTAATAACTAAAATAACTAAAATATATAGACGATATATGTTTATATACAACATCATAATATTATTATTTTGATATTTTGATATATTGTTTACTTGATATTTGGTAAATTTTAATAATTTAACTGTAACCTTAACTTAACTCTAAAGACTATGAACATTAGCTTATCCAAAGTAAAAATCAAAACAATTGCTGCATCAATTTTATTGATATTAACAATGAACCATAAAAATTCTGTGGCAAAACCCCCGACTAACCCAAAAATCCCTAATATACAAGAGCATTCACTAAACGGTAAGTGGAATTGGGTTTTTTTAGACACGGGTGCTTCACATAAAATGTTAATCAATAGCGTACAACATTATGAGACGCATTCCAATGCTAGCGGAACAATAGAGTCTTTAGAAGAACAATGTCCCGTTACATTAACAGTATATAACACAGCCAAAACACAATTGATCAGTAATAATGGCAATACAAACATTGCTCATGATGGTCAAGTAATTATTGATATTAAGTGTAAAAATGCCACTGTTTTAGCAATGGGTTATGGATTGCCTTCAAAAATAGGGTCTATTGTTGGACGATCAGATATTAAAGTAGGCGATAGCAAAATTATGAAACAGCCATTTGTAATTAGCCGTGCCGAGTAAAGCTAAATAAAATTAGTCATCTCCCCCAAACAAGTAACAACTCAGTAACAATTAAAATTTTAAGTTCAAAGAAATATGAAGCCACGCATTAAACGCAATACTAAAATTGTCGCCACATTAGGTCCTGCAAGCTCTAGCCCTGAAATATTAGAAGCTATGTTGCGTGCTGGCGTTAATGTAGTCAGGCTGAACTTTAGCCACGGGACGGCACAAGATCATTTACAAAAAGCAACTTTGGTGCGAGAAATTGCAGCTAAAGTAGGTAAAGAAATCGCTATTATGGCTGATTTACAAGGACCAAAAATAAGAGTGGGAAAATTTATCAATGGTAAAACCGATTTGATAGTTAATGCTCATTTTATTTTAGATGCTAACTGTACTCTAGGCGATGATTACCGCGTTGGCTTAGATTACAAAGACTTGCCTAAAGACGTTAAAATACATGATACTTTATTGTTAAACGATGGCTTGATTCAGCTACGTGTTGAAAAAGTGGTTGGTAGCGAAATTCATACTATTGTTGAATTAGGGGGCGAGTTATCAAATAATAAAGGAATAAACCGCAAAGGCGGAGGTTTAACTGCCCCAGCTTTAACAGCTAAAGATATGGAAGACCTGAAAACAGCAATGGCATTACAGGCAGATTATGTCGCTATTAGTTTTCCAAAAAATCGCACTGATATGGAGATAGCGCAACAACTTGCTTTAATTGCAGGTGCTCCCTATAACCATACTACTAGTTTAATTGCTAAAATTGAACGCGCTGAAGCTATTTTGCCTGGTATATTAGAAGGTATTTTAGAAGTGTCCGATGGTATTATGGTTGCCCGTGGCGACTTAGCTGTAGAAGTGGGCAATGCCGCAGTACCCGCTTTACAAAAACGTATGATTAAACTGGCAAGGCAGATGGATAAAGTAGTCATTACTGCAACGCAAATGATGGAGTCTATGATTGTTCATCCAGTGCCGACTCGTGCTGAAGTCAGTGATGTTGCAAATGCCGTTTTAGACGGTACTGATGCGGTTATGTTAAGTGCAGAAACCGCGTCAGGTAAATTTCCTGTAGAAACCATTTTACAAATGGCGAATATCGCTGAACAAGCCGAACAGTTTGAAGACCGTAATTTACTGGATACTGATTTTTTAAACGTGCAATTTAAGCGTATTGACCAAAGTATTGCTATGGGGGCTCTATTTACAGCACACCATTTAAATTGTAAAGCAATTATTGCACTAACTGATAGCGGCTCTACTGCTTTATGGATGAGTAGACAGCACGTCAATATTCCTATTTATGCTTTAACGTCTAAAATTAGTAGCCAACGTAAAATGGCTTTGTACCGTAATGTACGCCCTATTTATATGGATACTTCATCAGAAAAAGAAACCGCTTTACAACAAGCTGAAACCTTGTTAAAATCACGCGGTGTTTTAGATGCAGGTGATTTATATGCAATTACCTGCGGTGAACCCATGGGTGAACCTGGTGGAACAAATATGCTAAAAATTTGTAGGGTATTGTAGTGAGAATATTAGTGAGTTGGATAATATTTTGTAAATATTATTTTATGATTTAAGATTTTTACTGTAACAAAGCCCATTCAATATGTTCACGAACCACAGCACTGTCATGATAACGGTGTTGTTGTAAAGCGTGACGAATGGCTACATCATCGCTACCTAATGCTAAAGCGTTGCCCATTGCTATGGCTAAATTACGTAACCAACGAGTATGCCCTATCCTTCTAATAGCACTACCTTGTAACCGTTCTAAAAAATCGGCTTCACTCCAAGACCACAACTGAATTAAATCAGAATCGTTTAAATTATGCCGAGGTTTAAAATCGGGCAAGTCACTGGTTTGTGCAAATTTATTCCACGGGCAAGCGGTTTGGCAGTCATCACACCCATAAATACGGTTACCTATTAAACTACGAAACTCTAAAGGAATGCTGCCTTGATGCTCTATCGTTAAATAACTAATACACCGCCTCGCATCGACCACATAAGGTGCAATAATAGCCTGTGTTGGACACACTTTAATGCAGCTCACGCACTGACCGCAATGGCTGGTTAATTCAGGTGTAAAAACACTTTCTGCTAAATCTAATGTAGTCAATATCCCACCCAAAAAGAACGCACTGCCCCCTTCGCGGTTCAGCAATAAAGTATGCTTACCACGCCAACCCAAACCACTGTCTTGTGCTAACTGTACCTCCATAACTGGGGCACTATCAGTAAACACTCTAAATTGTGCATCGGGTGTATGTTCTTGTAACCATTTAACTAAAGATTTTAACTTTTGTCGTAAAACAAGGTGATAATCACGCCCTTGTGCATATAAGGATACTTGTGCTGTTAAGGGTTGTTTAAGTATATTACGCGACTGTTGTAGCTGAATAATCGGGTTATGTAGATAATTCATTCTCAATAAAAAAGCCGATTTCGCTTCTGGTAATAGGCGTGTTGGATTAAGCCGTAACGAAGCATTATTTGCCATATAATTCATATCACCGTGCATAGACTCTGCTAACCAAGCATCTAAACGGACTTTAGCTTCAGGCAAACTATCAAAGCGTGCAACACTGATACCAGAAAATCCTAAACGTTTAGATTGAACCCGTAAGGCAGAAAAATCAAATACCTGTGTGTGTGCTTGAGACATAATTTATAAAATAAGATGTTTAAATGTAACTACCAAATTTTAACTTTAATCCAGTATTCACTCTTACACTGTTTACATTTATTCGTTGATAGACTGTTTTAATCATGCTAGTCTTTATTTCTATTCAATTAATAATTAATATCAGTTTTATTTTATTATTACCTTAATTATTAAGTTCTTAGATTCTTAGATTCTTAAATTTTTTAAGTCATAAAATCTATCATTTACAATGTAGATATACACTATATATTTACCTTATTTTAAAATTTAATCTAATACTTATTAATGCTTACCGATACTTTTATGCTGTTTAATTTAACCAAACTACTAAAATCACCTTGTCAATTAAATAAAAAACACATTTTACGATTTACTTTATTTATTTTATATATTACCTATACAGTTAATTTAGTATACGCTGAAAAAAACGATGCTAATAAACCAACCATTATTGATAGTGAACGCGTTAGTATTAATGAGGCAACACAAACTAAAATTTTTGAAGGCAATGTGATTATCAATAAAGGATCTTTACTCATTAAAGCAGACCGTATTGAAGCTACTGTTGATGAAAATGGTTATCAAATGCTCAAAGCACAAGGACGTAAAGAGCAACCAACACGGTTTCAACAAAAACGTGATGGTTTAGATGAAATGATTGAAGCACAAAGTGTTCGTCTGGTGTTTGATGGTAAAGCGGACACCATTACTTTGTTTGATCAAGCCATCATTCGTCGCGTTTCTAAAAATATTTTACAAGACGAAGTACGCGGTGCAACTATAAAATATTTTAATCAAACCAATTATTATGAGGTTAGCGGTGGCAACACATCTAGCCAAGCTAATGGACGTGTACGCACTATTATTGCCCCACGTACGACAGGTCAATAAATATGTTAAATACGTCTATTTTAATACCTTCTGTATTACACGTTGAAAATTTGCATAAACGCTATGGCCGCAAAGAAGTTGTACGGGGTGTAAGCCTAACGGTAAACAGTGCTGAAGTCGTAGGCCTACTAGGCCCTAATGGAGCGGGTAAAACCACTAGCTTTTATATGATTGTGGGCTTGGTCGGTGCAGACCGTGGAGAAATAACTTTAAACGGTATAAGTTTGATTGACACCCCTATGCATATCAGAGCAGCGGCAGGCTTGAGTTACCTTCCACAAGAGGCATCTGTATTTAAACGCTTGTCTGTATGCGACAATATTTTAGCTGTTTTAGAATTACAACAAGACCCACAGACACATAAACCTTATAAAAAATTAGCTTTACTAAACCGCTTAAATGAATTATTAGCCGAATTACAAATTAAACATATTGCTAATAGCAATGCCGCCAGCCTATCAGGCGGTGAAAGACGACGCGTAGAAATTGCCCGTGCCTTAGCCTGTAACCCACGATTCATTTTACTAGATGAACCCTTTGCAGGGGTTGATCCAATCGCAGTGATTGAAATTCAACGCATTGTACGATTTTTAAAAGCACGCGGTATCGGTGTGTTAATTACCGACCACAATGTACGTGAAACCCTAGATATTGTTGATCGTGCCTATATTATTACCGAAGGGACAGTGTTGGCAACAGGAACACCCGATGAACTCATTAAAAATGATAAGGTACGTAAAATTTATTTGGGTGAAAATTTTACTATGTAAAACGGCATACAAATAATAATCGTACACAAATAATCTTTAAATATAAATATTAAATATAAAGTCTTGTCAAACACTATAAATTACATGATGAATCCAAATGATATAAATATTCCTTTCCCTTCTAGTGATGAAGTAAATGCAAACCAAACGACAGAACATACAATTGACTTAAATATTGATTTAAATACTGAAATAGCCAGTGGCTTAACGTTAGATAGTTTACGTTTGCCCCCTCATTCTATTGAAGCAGAACGCTGTGTTCTAGGGTGCTTATTACTAGACAACCATGTCTATGATTCAGTGTCAGTTATTGTAAGTGAAAAGATTTTTTATCGCAGTGAACACCAGTGGATTTTTCGTGCCATTGTTCAATTGATTGAAAAATCACGCCCAGCTGATGTTATTACGGTGTTTGAATGGCTACAAACAGCTGGACGATCTGACGATGTAGGTGGTTTACCTTACATTAATACAGTCTCACAAAGTGTACCATCGGCGGCTAATGCTAAACGTTATGCCGAAATTGTACGTGAACGCGGTATTTTACGACAACTGGCTGAAACCGCAGAAACCATTGCCAGTGATTGCTATCAACCCGCAGGACGAGAAGCCCATGAGCTGTTAGACGCGGCTGAAACCAAAATTTTTGCCATTGCTGAACAAGGTGGTAGAAATCAACAGGGCTTTCAACACTTACCCACTGTTTTAAGTGGTGTTATGAAACGAATTGATGAACTGGCACACCGCAATGACCCTTCTGATGTAACAGGTGTATCGTGTGGTTTTAAAGATTTAGATGCCGATACTTCAGGATTTCAAAGAGGTGACTTAATTATTGTAGCAGGCAGACCGTCTATGGGAAAAACAGCTTTTTCATTAAATGTTGCTGAAAATGTTGCATTAACCTCGGGCTTACCTGTCGCTGTTTTTTCTATGGAAATGGGTGCTTCTCAACTGGTAGCCCGTATGTTAGCCAGTGTAGGCGGTATTGATGCACAAAGATTAAGAACAGGCCGACTACAACAAGAAGATTGGGATAAGCTTGGACGCGGCTTGTCTAAATTAGAAAATGCCCCTATATTTATTGACGAAACCCCTGGGCTAAGTATTAATATTTTGCGGGCTAATGCACGTAGGCAAGCCAGAATATCAGGCGAATTTGGTTTAATTGTAGTAGACTACTTACAATTGATGAGTGCGGGTGGCAGCGGACGTAACTCTGAAAATAGAGCCACAGAAATATCTGAAATCTCACGCGGCTTAAAATCACTGGCGAAAGAACTCAATTGTCCTGTAGTTGCTTTGTCTCAACTGAATCGTTCATTAGAGCAGCGGCCTAATAAACGCCCCATTATGAGTGATTTACGTGAATCAGGCGCTATTGAGCAAGATGCCGATGTGATTTTATTTATTTACCGTGATGAAGTGTATGACCCCAACTCTATGGAAAAAGGTACGGCTGAAATTATTATTGGTAAGCAACGTAATGGTCCAACGGGTACGATACGGCTTACGTTTCGTAAAGAACTGACTCGTTTTGAAAATCACGCAGGTGGAATGCACGCTACCCCTGATTTTTCTCACGTCAATACGATGCCACTTAAACAAACACCAGTAACGCGGCAAAATTCACCGCAACCACCGTCAAAACCACAAATGCCCTCTAGTGGACATACAGGGCCCGATTTTTAAATCTATGCCGTTAGTTGTGTTTTTTTTAACATTGACTAAAAGTTTTAGCTTACTATAAATTATCTTCTTTTTTAATATAGTATTTCTTATACTCTTCTTATATTTTTTATATACTGCATAAAATTTGTCTAATTAATAAGATACACAGACACCTTGCTGTGTATTTATATTCTTTATTTATATTTTTTACTCAATATTTATCTTTAATATTTATCTTTAATGTCTATTCTTAAACTACATAAACCCATATATAAGCGTTATCAATCATTAGTCAAGCAACTAGGCCCTGGCTTAATTACAGGTGCAGCCGACGATGACCCCAGCGGTTTAGCAACCTACTCTCAAGCAGGGGCACAATTTGGTGCAGGAATGTTATGGGTATTAGCCTTTACAACTCCTTTAATGATTGGTATTCAGATGATTAGCGCCAGAATTGGCTGGATGACTGGACAAGGATTAGCAGCAAACATTGCTAAAGTGATGCCCCGTAGTATCACCTTGATTTTAGTCGGCTTATTAGTGTTAGCAAACACCTTAAACATCGCTGCTGATTTAGCCGCAATGGGTGAGTCGTTGCAACTTATTTTATCAACTGATACCCAACATAGCCGTCATGGCTATGCTGCTTTGTTTGGTGTACTGTGTGCCATTTTACCCGTGTGGTTAAATTATGAAAAAATGGTAAGTGTATTAAAATGGCTCACCTTAACTTTATTGGCTTATGTGGCAGTAGTGTTTATGTTACATATCAATTGGGAAAGTGTATTAATCAGTACTTTAATTCCTAAACTGCAAGCGAACAACAATTATTGGATGATGATTGTAGCGGTACTAGGCACGACTATTAGTCCATATTTATTTTTTTGGCAAGCTTCGCAAGAAGCAGAGGCTCGTCAAGCGAATGACCTAACACAAGATTTATTAAACGAAACGGTAGCACAAAGCGAACGTTTTATGAAAGAACACTTGAGCCGTATTAAGCTAGATACCGTAGTCGGTATGCTGTTTTCAAATGTTGTTGCATTTTGTGTCATGCTGGCAACGGCAATTACATTGCATCAACATGGAGTTACCGACATTCAAACCACTAAGCAAGCCGCTGAAGCCTTGCGTCCTATCGCAGGTGACTTTGCTTTTATTTTATTTGCTTTAGGTGTTATTGGTACAGGTATGTTAGCTGTACCTGTATTAGCAGGTTCAGCAGCTTATGCAGTTGCCGATGTATTTGAATGGCGTTCAGGTTTAGACCATGCTTTGCGTGAAGCAAAGGGGTTTTATACCGTATTAATTTGTGCAACCACTGTTGGTGTATTAATTAACTTTACGGCTATAGACCCGATTAAAACTTTAATTTGGAGTGCAGTAGTGAATGGTGTTATTGCTGTACCCATTATGGCAGTAATGTTGTGGGTAGGTACACAGTCTAGTATTTTAGGTCAATACACATTAAACCTACCGCATAGAGTGTTAGGGTGGTTTGCAACGGCAGTTATGTTTGCTGCAGTTTTAGCTATGTTTTACTCATGGTTACACGGCTTATAAACGATCAAATATCCCTAATAATAAGATTGTAAGCTACTCAAAATAAACCAAATTACGGGTACTCTCAAAATAGCGAGGCTGCTGCGTAATCGGGTCTATAAACTGAATACTTTTTGCTAATAACTGCAAAGGTGAATGCCCCAATTGACTAATATCACGTTCAGGCATTAAAACAGGATAAATTTCATCACCCACAATCGGTATACCTAAATTAAGCATGTGTACCCGCAATTGATGCCTTTTACCCGTCAAAGGCTTAAGCGTATATTGTGCAATTTCTGGATATTTCTCTAAGCGTTGAACGGCTACAATTTCAGTCTGGGTATTAGGTGCTTGTATTAACGTATCTATCGTTGTGGTTAATACGGTCGCTAATTCTTCATTAAAATTAAGCAGTGGTACTCGCATAAAATTTTTTAAACGATGCGTTTTTTTATGTGAATCATTCAAATAAGTTTTAATAATATAAGGGGCATCAGTATGAATCAAATACTCAGCAATCGTTGGTTCATAAGCGGCCAGTGCTAGATATGTTTTATCAACTCGTCTATCACGAAATAAATTTTGGTAAGCAGCCCGTTGTTTAGGCTGAATACCAAACATTACTAAACCCGCAGTGTCTCTATCAATACGGTGTAACGGCACTAAATGGGGTAGATTAAAAAAGCGTTTTAAGCGTACTAATAAAGTTTCTTGGACATATTGACCACTAGGAATAACGGGTAAAAAATGTGGCTTGTCGGCTACGATTAACGAATCATCTTGATAAATAATAGTTTCATAGTAGGGTAATTTTGCTTCTTGCTCTACTTTACGAAAATAATAAACAGTTTGTCCTGTGGGATAAGGTGAGTTGAGTAAAAATGGTATTCCTCTTGAGTCATAAATGTCAGCGTTGTTAAAACGTGATTGCCAAATTTTAGCTGAAATAGCGGGATATTTTGTACACAAAAACGCAAATAGGCTATCAAAAGCGAGATGTTTTGGACAAAATACACGACTTGCCCCCACACCTTCTCTGAATAAATGCAACTTACTCACGACACAATATAATCTAGTACCTGT
The DNA here is from genome assembly GCA_043777895.1 of Betaproteobacteria bacterium. Classification (GTDB taxonomy): domain Bacteria; phylum Pseudomonadota; class Gammaproteobacteria; order Burkholderiales; family Burkholderiaceae_C; genus JBDLSY01. The sequence goes on from JAYWHD010000130.1 coordinate 10,513, forward strand.
CGCGAACGAGCTAATGAAGCAATGCTTTGTTTAACTTTCTGATGCTGTGGGTGTGCATGATAAGCTGCCAATGCCGCTTCATCGCGTAATAAAGTATTCAAAGCAACATGGCAATTTGCTTCTAAAGCATCGCTCATAATACCAACTTCCAGCACGAGTAAACCGTCAATAATTCCGTGACAGCTGTCTAATTGTGCTTTAAAGTAATCTGCATCATTGGGGTCGTGTAAAACCCACATTACTAAATGACGAATCATAAATAATCCTAAATAGTGCTAAGTATTAAATAATAAATAATAAAAACTTAAACTTAAACTTAAACTTAAACTTAAACTTAATTATATTAACTTGTATTTTTATTTTACCGCTAAAATAGAACTATGAACTTAACACTATTATCTTTCGAGTTGTCTATCGCTTGGCGTTATGTGCGTTCAGCACGTAAATATAATTCAAAAAATACTGTAGGCGTAACCAAAAAACCCCCTAATCCTACTAATCAACCCTTTGTAAGCTTTATTTCTATGCTGTCTATGCTAGGTATTGCATTGGGTGTAACCGCCTTGATTGTTATTATGTCCGTCATGAATGGGTTTCAAAAAGAAGTACGTAGCAAAATGTTATCCGTTATCTCTCATATTGAGATAGTAGATTTAAATGGGGGTATGCCCGACTGGAAAACAACCGCTAAAGTGGTTCAGCAAAACTCTGAAGTCGTTGGTGCTGCCCCTTATGTACAGGGTCAAGCCATGATATTACGCGGCGAACACATGAAAGGTGTTATGTTACGGGGTATTTTACCCGCCCTTGAACCTCAAGTCAGTGATTTAGTTAAATTATCTTCAGCTCAATCTGAATTAACACTCAATACAGATTTAAAACCTAATCCTAATACACATTTAAATACACATTTAAATACAAATCTCACTAAAAACAATGACTCAACACCTCTTAACGCCCTAAAGACAGGTCAATTCAATATATTTTTAGGGAAAGAATTGGCTAAAAGTTTAGACGTACACGTGGGCGATGCCATTAATTTATTAGTTCCCAATACTGCCAGTACGCCTATTGGCTTGCTACCGAGGACACGTAAATTTAATGTAATGGGTACTTTTGAATCAGAACACTATGAATATGACAGTACGGTCGCTTTACTACATTTAGATGATGCAGCAAGACTATTAAGTATTGATACTGCTACGGGTATAAAAGTTAAAATCAAACACATGGATGATGCCCCACAGATAGCACAAGAATTAGCCCGTTTAGTACCGCCTAATAGGCTGGTTAGAGACTGGTCGCAAGCTAATCGTACGTGGTTTGCTGCTGTACAAGTAGAAAAGCGTATGATGTTTATTATTTTAACTTTGATTATTGCTGTTGCCGCTTTTAATTTAGTGAGTATGTTAGTGATGACAACAACTGATAAGCAAGGACAAATTGCTATTTTACGTACTTTAGGGGCAACGCCTGCCAGCATAAGGCGTATTTTTATGATTCAAGGCTTTATAGTAGGCACATCTGGTTTAATTATTGGTTTAATTGTTGGTATTTTATTGGCGTTAAATCTTGGTGCTATTACTGAAAGCCTTGAACATCTATTTGGCTTTCAATTTTTACCGCGTGAAGTCTATTTTATCAGTGCCTTACCCAGTGATTTACGCTGGGCTGATGTGATATGGGTAGCTGCGTTGTCATTATTTTTAGCATTAATCGCCACTATCTATCCATCTGCCAAGGCAGCCAGTATTAATCCCGTAGAAGCTTTACGGTATGAGTAATGTATACGAATACTTTTTAACTATTAACCGCTATTAACCGCTTTTAAACCGCCTCTATGTCAAGTTCATCAGCACACCTACCTGCCCTAAATATTAAAGATGTATGTAAAACATATACGGAAGGCGGTAAAATCATTCATGTATTAAGCAATATTTGTTTAAAAGTTTCTATGGGACAACGAGTCGCTATACTAGGTGCATCGGGTTCAGGAAAAAGTACTTTACTACACCTATTAGGTGGGCTAGATACACCTGATACAGGCAATATATATGTTGGTGATTTAAACTGGTCAGCTACTGGTTTAAATGAAACCAAACGGGCTAAGGAACGCAATGCTAGAGTAGGCTTTGTTTACCAATTCCATCATTTATTACCCGAATTTACTGCTTTAGAAAACGTGGCGATGCCTTTATGTTGGCGAGGACTATCTGTTAAAGATGCACATCAACAGTCACTAGAGTGGTTAGACCGTGTTGGTTTATCTCAACGGGCGCATCATATTCCTGCCCAATTAAGCGGGGGTGAACGCCAGCGAGTCGCCGTGGCTAGGGCTTTAGTGGGGCAACCACAGCTGATATTAGCCGATGAACCAACGGGTAACTTAGACCAAGACAATGCGGCTAAAGTATTTGATTTGTTTTTAGAATTAACCATACAAAATGGCACTGCTTTGGTATTAGTCACCCACGATGAATTACTAGCAAAACAATGCGATACTGCCTACCGTATGGTTAATGGACAACTTATTCCAGCAGTGCATTAAATAAAGACATCATTAAAAAAATAACATAATATTATGAGTATCATCAACAACCGTAAAGCCAGCCACGAATTTTTTATTGAAGACCGCTATGAAGCAGGCATTGTGCTATTGGGCTGGGAAGTCAAAGCTATTCGTGGTGGGCGTGGTGCAATCAAAGAAAGCCATATCGTCATTCGTGATGGTGAGTTATATTGGCTTAATGGTCATATTACCGCTATGCCTCAAGCCAGTACACACGTGATACCTGAACCCGCAAGAACACGCAAACTGTTATTACATAAAGCCGAAATTGATAAATTAATTGGTAAAGTAGAGCGTGCTGGCTTTACCTTAGTACCACTAAATTTACATTATAAAAATAGCCGTATTAAGTTAGAGCTAGGCTTGGCTAAAGGTAAAAAACTTCATGATAAACGTGATGCCGATGCTGAACGTGATTGGAAGCGAGAACAATCACGCTTAATGAAACACGGGCATAAAGAATAATTTTTTCTAGCACTTATTTATTTATTAGTCTGATTTAGAGGGTTCACCCGTATCAAACGAAGTAAATAATGCTAAAGTTTGTGTCTGTAAGGCTTCTTGCAGGTGTGAGAATGCTTGCTTACTGTGTTCTAAATAAGTTTCCGCCATCATTTGAGTCGCTAAATTAGGCGTACCCAGCAAATTTATCCACGTATTTGGGTGATACGCTTTCGCTGTTAATAGCACTTTATTTTGCTCTTGCAATTTTGTTTGAGCATCTAAAAAAGCACGTATATTTTTTTCTAAAAAACTACCAACGGTTCCCTGAAAAGCATTGCCATAAAAACGAATCATACACGTTAAAGCATCTTCGGTAAATAGAGGCTCACCCCCTGCTTCAGCCTCTAATACAATGTGTAAATAAATATTCCGTGTTAAATTTTCACCTGTTTTAGCATCAACAACCTGAATTTTCTCACCAGAAACTACAAGATTACGAATATCTTCTAGAGTAATGTAGGTACTTGTTTTAATATCATATAAACGGCGGTTAGGATATTTTTTAATTAAGCGAATTGATTTACACAGTGCTTCAGTCGTAGGCGTAGTTTTATTTAGCGAATTTATTTTATTATCAGGAGGCATATTTAGGAGACATATTTACTAACAATTAAAAAAACTTATATTAAAAAAACTTATGGGTGAATACTTAAAGGATATGAACCTAATAACTTATAAAAAGCAGTTACATTTTTTAATGACGATAAAGCACTAGTAACACTGGGCGTGAGTATATGCCCAGAGATATCAATATAAAAATAATATTCCCAAGAACCCGTACGCGCTGGGCGTGATTCTAACCGCGTCATATTAACGCCATAGTCAGCCAAAGGTTTTAACATAGCATATACTGCTCCAGCGTTGTTGTCTACAGAAACAATTAGGCTGGTTTGGTCTTTAACGGTACTATTGATACTGGGTTGTGTCAAATGAGTACCAATCACCACAAACCGTGTGCGATTATTAGCATCATCTTGTACGCAAGGGTGTATTGTTTTTAAATTGTACAATGATTGTGCTGCACTGCCTGCCAATGCAGCCGTATAAGGATCTAAACTGGCTAAACGCGCTCCTTCACCATTACTGGTAACCGCTTGCATTGGAATATTTGGAGTATATTCAGCTAACCAAGTTTGACATTGAGCTAAAGCTTGTGCGTGCCCTACGATTCGCGTAATGCCTTCTAAAGAATCATTTAGGCTTAATAAATGATGTTCAATTGGCAATACAATCTCTGCACAAATAGACAATGGTGTTGTTAGCAATAAATCTAAAGTGCGTGAAACAACGCCTTCTGTAGAATTTTCTGCAGGAACAACACCAAATTGAGCGTTGCCAGTTTCAACTGTACGAAAAACAGCGTCAATTGTTTTACAAGGCACTAAAGAAACACCACGGCCAAACTGCTTTAAAACAGCTTGTTCGCTATAAGTCCCCGCAGGTCCTAAATAAGCTACCGTTGTTACTGCTTCAATAGCTCTACAAGCACTCATAATTTCACGCCAAATAGCTTGTAAACCTTCAGTTCTTAAAGGCCCAACATTGCGATATTTTAGTGCTAACAAGATGTGGGCTTCACGTTCAGGACGGTAAACTGGCTCACCTTTAGCATGCTTTTCAGCACCTATTTGCAGTGCAAGACAAGCACGCTGATTAAGTAGGTTTAAAATTTCCGCATCTAAAATATCAATTTTCCCTCGTAAAGACTTTAAATTTTCAGAATAGGTATTGACAGTATCAAGCGGAAGTAATTGTTTCATATTACGTTATTTATTATGTGGTTAATAGAATAATTATGATTTTTTATAGCAACTATTTTAAATGACTTTAAAAATGACTTTAAGTTTAAATTATTAAGTTTAAATTATTTTAATTAGGTTTAAATTATTTTGAATCATGTTCAATTAAATAGTTCAAGTATCATAAAACATATTAAATACTATAAAATACAGACATATCAATATATATTAATAAAAGTACAAGTCAATTAATTTTAAAAATTTTAAAAAATCTATGAATCCTAAATACTTAGACATTTTAGCTTGCCCCGCCTGCAAAGGTCGGTTAAGCTATGACAATAAAGCACAGCACTTAATTTGTACAATTGAAAAGACTGCCTATCCCATCATAGATGGAATTATGATGTTAGAACTTAATTATGCTATTGATCTGACTGCTCAAGTACTTGAACCCAAACACTTGCATGAAAAATAATAAGAATCAATATATTCAATATATTCAATATATTCAATATATTCAATATATTCTTGTTTTACTCGTTTAAATATTTACTATGTTTCATATTATTATCCCCGCCCGTCTATCATCTAGTCGCTTACCACATAAAATTTTAGCCGATTTAGGGGGTATACCGCTAATTGTACGGACTGCACAGCAAGCCAGTAAAGCCAACGCAGTTAGCTTGACAATTGCCGTAGATAACCTTCAAGTTGCGGATATAGTACAACAATACGGCTTTAATTATATCTTGACTGATGTTAAACACTTGACAGGCACAGACCGTTTAGCTCAAGCGGTAGCCGTGTTAAATTTACCAGATGAAGCGATTATAGTTAATGTACAAGCTGATGAACCACTGATTGACCCTGAACTTATTCATAGTGTTGCTAACACCTTATATCAACAGACTAACTGTGCTATCGCTACAGCAGCACACCCTTTAACAGCGGATAATATTATAGATATATTTAATCCAAATGCCGTGAAAGTAGTTTGTAACAAAACCAGCGAGGCACTGTATTTTTCACGTGCACCGATTCCATTTACCCGTGATGCAATTAGTCAATCTGACGTTGGCTTGATGCTACCAAATTATTATTCAAATATACCTCATCAACCACTGCCGACTGTTTTTCGACATATTGGTATTTATGCTTATCGTGCAGGTTTTTTACGACAGTACCCTAATTTATCTGAAAGTCCACTAGAAACAGCTGAAAAGCTAGAACAACTACGTGCTTTATGGCACGGCTATCGTATTGCAGTATTACCTTGGACAAAGCCAGTTGTAGCGGGTATTGATACTGAATCTGATCTAGACCGTGTACGACAGTTTTTTTAGCTTTAGTTTTAGTTTTATTTATTTAGTCAGTTTTTTAGTTAATTTTTTAGTTAATTTTTTAAGGTAATTAAATTATATGTTTATAAATATCGCTGATAAACTCACAATACTTCAATTAAAAATCAATCATTTTTTTTCTTCAAAACAATTTCACGAGCTATTTTTTTGGTTTAGTTCTACCTCTTATATATTGAGGGCTACATTAGTAGTCTTTTTACTATTTTTATTTATTAGACAAGTAGTTAAAACAAAGCGTTCACCTTTATTAGGTGCCCACGCGCAACGTAATACTATGATTCAAAATGATGTGGGTAATATTATTACCGTCGTTGAGTGGCATAAAAGTAACTTAGACTATTTAACAAAAGTACAGTATCGTGGCTCACAATGGTCTGCTAAAATTGATAATCACGATAAAAATCACGTTTACTTCATACCCAAACCCGGTTTATATAAAATTGTAGGTATGGAAGGAAACTCTTTACTACTGACTTACAATGGTATTTAGTCGGCTACACTATTAACAACATTTAATTATCAATACTAGAATTTTATTGTTTTAATCGTTTATTAATATTTACCTTTGGAGAAACTATGTTTGAAATCATTTCTACCATTTTAATGGCAATTCTAAGCTTTATTGCCTTCAAGTCTATTAATATAGTGCCACAGCAGACTGTCATGATTGTTGAACATTTAGGACGATACAGCCGAACTCTATTACCAGGTTTAAGTTTTATTATTCCTTTTATGGAACGCGTTGCTTATCGCCATTCTTTAAAAGAAATTGCATTAGACGTTCCTAGCCAAATTTGTATTACCAAAGACAATACCCAGCTACAAGTAGATGGTATCATTTATTTTCAAGTAACCGACCCAAAATTAGCCAGCTATGGTAGTAGCAACTATGTTATGGCGATTACTCAACTGGCACAAACTACTTTACGTAGTGTTATCGGACGTTTAGAGTTAGATAAAACGTTTGAAGAGCGTAGCCATATAAACCACAGTGTTGTAACTGCAATTGACGAATCAGCCACTACATGGGGAGTTAAAGTATTACGCTATGAAATTAAAGACTTGACGCCGCCCAAAGAGATTTTGCACTCTATGCAAGCACAGATTACTGCTGAACGCCAAAAACGTGCTTTGATTGCCGCCTCTGAAGGCCGTCGTCAAGAACAAATTAATATCGCGTCAGGCGAACGTGAATCAGCTATCTCTCGTTCCGAAGGCGAAAAACAAGCGGTTATTAACCGTGCTCAAGGTGAAGCAGCCTCAATTCAAATGATAGCCGAAGCCAATGCCACAGCCATTAATAAAATAGCTATGGCACTTGAACAACCAGGCGGTTTACAAGCCATTAACTTCAAAATTGCACAAGAATATGTTCATAGTTTTGGTAATATTGCTCAAGCAGGCAACACTATTATTGTGCCAGCCAATTTTTCAGATATGAGTAGTATGATTACAACCGCTATGACTATAGTTAAAGCATCACAACTATAACCACATTAATTAGTTAGTTAATATTATTGACAATATTTAATGACTATTTATAATAAATAATAAATTACGATGATTTATAAATTATTAATTCTGTGGTTAGTTTTAAAACCAATCATTTTATTTTTAATGATTAACCACTTTGACTTTTTTTATGACTACCATTTAGAAAACCACGTCTTTTACGTTCGCTTATTTAAACGGTTTAAAGTATATAAAGTTCACGTTAAGCACATAGAGTCTATTCGTATGATTAGTTATGATGCTTTAGAGACTACCGTGGCACTTCGTTTATGTAACCGCCGTGCCTCTAATGAATTTATTTGCGTTCGTTTAAAACGTGGTATGGTTAAACGAATCATTATTACACCTGAATACCCTGAACAATTTATTAGACGCTATACTTTGGCACTTAAGCGATTTAAGCGAATTGGCCGTTTAAAGCGTCTGCAATATTCAAAAGCTGCCAGTAGTAATATCACCACCTTTAAACCAATTTAAATATAAAAATATCTACTAATCTACTAAAATAATCTCTAAATCAGCTCACTCTACAGGCTTGTCTAAATAAGCGACTTGTGCCTGTTTAAGTAAACCATTTAGATATTTATAGTCTTGTAACGCTGCCATTGAACTACCCACTTTATCGGCGGTTTGCTTACACAAAGATTGCAGTTGCACATACCGCAAATAAGCCGCTAAACGTACTGCATCATCAGCGGCAGGCGATACAGTTTCTTTTAGCTCTTTAGCGTAAGCAGCTTGCAACCAACCCATTAATGCTTCACTTTTTCCTTGTTCAGCTTGTAAGCTTATGTATTGCGTAATATCCGCCTCGCTTACAGTGATTGTAGTACCGTTACGCGGCATTTGATGTCTGTGTTCTAACGCATCACACAATAATGCTAAATTTTTTTCATCTAACGTAGCGTTCTTTAAATCTATACGCCATGCTACTAACCAAGGATATGCTAAAACAAATTGTTCAGGTGCTTGTAACAACACTAAAGCCAGTAAATAAGCTTTACTGGCTTGCGGTGCTAAAGCCCCTGTACTGGTACGAATACCTGTTTTACTGTTTTTTTGTTGAGCAATCCAATCGTCTTTACTTAGCCGTGGTTTAGAGTGTTTGATACTGCCGTCTAATTGCATTTTTAAAGGCGATAGCTGTGTTTTTACGGCTTGAATACCATATTTTTCAGCATTATTATTTGTATGGTTTGTATTGGTAATAGTCGGCGAATGAAAAACTGTGTGTTTAGTCGCTAAAGTGTCTACTTTCAAAAATTGCTCTACTTCAGCCGAACTTATTTTTGTTAAGTATGCTAGCCCTTTGGTTAATTGCAGACGCAACATACGGACCTGAATACTGTGTAACATTGGCTTAGCTTCTTGTAGTAAAGCGGTACGTCCTTCGGCATATTGAATGTTATGACGCTCAATCAGTGTATTAAGTAATACTTGCGATAAAGGCAAGGCATTAATAATCGCTTGCTCAAATGCTTGTGTTCCCTCTTGACGTACAAAACTATCGGGGTCATGCTCTGTAGGCAAAAACAAAAACGACACATGGCGGGTTTCTGTCAAAATAGGTAAACTAGCCTCCAAAGCACGCCATGCGGCTTTACGGCCTGCCATATCCCCATCAAAACTAAAAATAATATGGTCGGTATAACGAAATAATTTTTGTATATGGCTACTGCCTACGGCCGTGCCTAAAGTAGCCACTGTTTGTTGAAAACCCCATTGAGCCAAAGCAATTACGTCCATGTAGCCTTCAGTAACCACTACATATCCAGCAGCCCGAATAGCTATACGGGCTTCATTTAAACCATATAACTCATTGCTTTTATTAAACAGAACTGTTTCAGGCGAGTTTAAATATTTAGGTTCACCTTGATCAATGACCCGCCCACCAAAACCAATAATTTCACCGCGCGTAGAACGAATAGGGAACATAATTCTATCTCTAAAACGGTCATAATGACGCGATGACAAAGGTGTATGGCTGTCTGTAGCACTGGATAGTTCATTTTTTTTTTCAATGACTAAACCGCAATCAATCCAGCTTGTATCATGATAGTTAGATACAACTTGATTCAAAGCTTGCCAATCACTGGGGGCATAGCCCACACCATATTTAGCGGCAATTTCACCACTTACACCACGTTTTTTCAAGTATTCAACGGCTTTATTTGAGACGTGTTTCAGTTGTTGTTTATAAAACTGTGCGGCTAACAGGTTATTGTCTAGTAACCGCAAGCGATAATTGGACTCTTCATTTGCTTTGTCAAGTGATTGGTGTTTATTACGTACTTCAGTGGGTACTGTTAAGCCGATGGTTCTTGCTAACTCTTCTACTGCTTCGGGGAACGCATAACCACTGTACTCCATTAAAAACCCTAATGCACTGCCACTAACGCCACACCCAAAACAGTGATAAAACTGTTTTGCAGGACTCACACTGAATGACGGTGATTTTTCGTTATGAAATGGACATAAGCCTGTAAAGTTAGCACCAGCTTTACGTAAAGTAACATAACGCCCTACTAACTCAACAATATCAGTTCGTGCCAATACATCTTGTACAAATTGATTAGGAATCATATAGTTTTTAATAAATAAAAAAGCGACCGAAGCCGCTTTCAAATTATATTGATATTTATCGTTTTGTTTTATATAAATGCTTATTACAAATAATATTAAGTAATGATTTGCTTGTAATCGGTATCTATAAAACTTTGTTTTTGTGAAACTTTATCATACAGTTTAGCCAAATTAACATTGTCTCGCCAGTTAATCGCTGGAAAACGAAGATCTAAGTAAGCCAGTGCAACACACACGCTAATATCAGCCAAAGTATAGTTGTTGCCAAAACACCATGATTTCTCGCCTAAACTATCACTCATCATACGTAGTGCATTTTGTATTTTAACTAAATGGCGTGTGACCCATGCTTGACAACGCTGCTCATCAGTTCGCCCAGCCCAGGTTTGCTCTAAACGTGCTGCAATTGCAGCATCAGACAAACCATCGGCTAACGCCTCCCATGTACGAACCACTACACGTTCTTTACCTGCCGATGGGATAAGCTTGCTAACGGGTGTCAGTGTGTCTAAATACTCAACAATTACACGGCTATCATACACTGCAGTGTCATCTTCCATGACCATACAAGGAACTTTGCCTAAAGGGTTATGGCGGCTAATAACCACCTGTGAATCCCACACGTCTTCAATCTCAAAATGACATTCAATTTTTTTTTCAGCCATCACAATACGGACTTTTCGCGTATAAGGGCTGGTAGTAGAACCGATTAATCGTAAAGCCATAGTTTTCTTAAAGTTAAGCAAATGTGCAAAATAGCATAGAAATTACTGTACAGGATTACTTATTTTATCAGTAAGCGAGATAGATAAAAATAGTGTACGCACTAATATAGTTGTAAAAATGCAACATAATATATTAAGTACTTTTTAATGAAACACACCACATCATACAATACACCATAAAGTGTGTGTATTTACATAAACATTTTTAACATTTAATTTAATTATGTGTCTTTAAATTTTACTATTTATTTTTACTATTTATTTTTATTATTTTATTGTATTACTTTATTTTGAGCCTATTTTTATGTCTTCTATAACGTTTTTACCTTCAAGTTCATTGTCTGCTTTAAGTCCGTTAGATGGACGTTATGCCAGCAAAACATTACCACTATGCAAATGGTTTTCTGAAGCCGCTTTATTACGTTGCCGTGTTCAAGTTGAGATAGCTTGGTTTATTGCTTTATCAGATGTTGGCTTGCCACAATTGTCTACTTTACCTCAAGCTGAACGAGACACTTTAAATAAAATAGTTAATAACTTTAAATTAGAAGATGCTCAAGCCATTAAAACAATTGAAGCAACGACCAACCACGATGTCAAAGCCGTAGAATACTGGCTAAAAGCAACTTTAAAAAAGTCTGAAAACCATTTAACGCATGCTGCACACGCGGCTGAATTTATACACTTTGCTTGTACATCAGAAGACATTAACAACACATCACATGCCTTAATGTTACAAGGCGGCCGTCAAGTCATTAATCAATCTTTAACTGCCATTATTCAACAGTTAAGCAATATGGCACAGTTGTTTGCAGGACAAGCTATGTTGTCGCGTACTCATGGACAAACAGCTAGCCCAACAACAGTAGGCAAAGAAATAGCTAACGTATTAGTGCGTCTTAAGTCGGCGCAAGCAGACATTAATGCCGTTGAATTATTAGCAAAAATGAATGGAGCAGTCGGTAACTACAATGCCCATACTATTGCGTATCCAAATATAGATTGGCCGAAATTTAGTCAATCCGTTGTTGAAAGCTTGGGTTTAACGTTTAATCCAATGACTATTCAAATTGAGCCACACGATTATATGGCACGTCTATTTGATGCGATAGCACGAATCAACACCATATTAATTGACTTTAACCGTGACATTTGGGGTTATATTAGTGTGGGTTATTTTAAGCAAAAACTAAAAGAAGGTGAGATTGGTTCATCAACTATGCCCCATAAAGTGAATCCAATAGATTTTGAAAATGCTGAAGGTAATTTAGGTCTAGCCAATGCGGTGTTGCGTCACATGGCAGAAAAATTACCTATTTCTAGATGGCAGCGTGATTTAACCGACAGTACAGTACTAAGAAATATGGGTGTAGGTTTAGGTTACAGCTTATTAGCCTATGATAGCACCTTAAAAGGACTCAATAAATTAGAAATAAATACATCCCGTTTAAACGAAGATTTAAATAATAGCTGGGAAGTACTCGCAGAAGCGATTCAAACCGTGATGCGTGTCCACGGTTTGCCTAACCCCTACGAACAGCTTAAAGCTTTAACACGCGGTAAAGAAGGTATTAGTCAAGCGTCATTACAAGCATTTGTTACACAATTAAATTTACCGACCGATGAAAAAATCCGTTTAATGCAATTAACGCCGCAAGCGTATATAGGACTAGCAGAATCATTGACACTGGCAGCTATTTAACTTTATAAGTTTATAAATTTATAAAGTTTATTGTTTTAAAGTAAATTAAGTATAGTAAAATCTATTTAAATAAAACTTGACTAAATTACACTGGTATTATCTTTTTATCTAACCTTTTATTTTTTATTCTTTATTTATTTTGTTTATTATTTATTATTTATTATTTATTTATTTATTTATTTATTTTTTACTTACTGTTTACTTTTCAACTATTTTTTAAAAAATTATATGCAAAAAAATTCACTCTCTCGCTCTGTATTAGCACTTGCTTTATCAGCTTTAGCAACACTGTCATTCGCTGAAACTGTCACTGTTTACTCTGCCCGTAATGAACAATTAATTAAGCCTCTGTTTGACCAATATACGGCTGAAACCGGTATAGAGATTAAAATGCTGACAGATAAAGAAGGCCCTTTATTGGCTCGTTTACAAGCTGAAGGGATTAATACCCCTGCTGATATTTTAATTACGGTTGATGCGGGTAACCTGTGGCAAGCTTCGTCACTAGGTTTACTAAAAACCATCAATTCAAAAACTTTAAAAAATAACATTCCCGCCCATCTACGTGACCCTAAGCAGCAATGGTTTGGTTTATCAATACGTGCCAGAACTATGGTTTATAACCCTAGTTTAATTAATGCCGAACAACTATCAACGTATGAACAGTTAGCAAACCCTAGCTTTAAAGACAAGTTATGCCTTCGTACCAGTAAAAAAGTGTATAACCAATCATTAGTGGCTATGATGATTGCACAATATGGTGAACCTAAAACCGAAAAGATAATTAAAGGCTGGGTTAATAATTTAGCAACCGATGTATTTCCTGATGATACCAAGTTAATTGAAGCTGTTGCCGCAGGACAATGTGCGGTAGGGATTGTCAATACTTATTACTTAGGCCGTATATTAAATAAATTATCTGCCGAACAACAAGCAACCTACAATGCTAAATTATTTTGGGCTAATCAAAAAACCAATGGTGTTCATGTCAATGTATCAGGTGCGGGCGTAACGCGTTATGCTAAAAATGAATCAGGGGCTATTAAACTCATTGAATGGTTATCTTCTGATAAAGCACAAAGTATTTATGCTGATAAAGATTTAGAATACCCTGCTAATCCAACAATCAAAGCAAATAGCTTGGTTAATAATTGGGGAGCGTTTAAACAAAATTTAATTAATATGAGTAAAGCCGGTGAATTACAAACTTCAGCGGTTAGATTAATGGACCGTGCAGGCTACAAATAAAGCATGCGTCATTTACCACTACGCGGTGCATTGTATGTTACTCCGATTGCCTTGCTAACACTTATTCCTTTAGGCGTGGTACTTAGTGCTTTTTTGTCGCCTCAAACCGATATTTGGGCACACTTAAGTGAGTATGTGTTACCTGATGTACTAAAAAATACCCTTACACTGATATTGGGCGTAAGCGTAGGCGTGTTGATACTGGGTGTACCGTTAGCGTGGTTTACTTCGGTGTGTGAGTTCCCTGGCCGTAAGTTTTTTAGCTGGAGTTTAGTTTTACCGCTGGCGATGCCAGCCTATGTATTGGCTTTTGTACAAATAGGCTTACTTGATTTTACAGGGCCTATTCAAACTGCTTTACGTGAGTTAATAGGGCATTTTAATGGCTTTCCTAGAATTCGCTCTACAGGTGGCGTATTATTAGTATTAAGTTTATCATTTTATCCTTACGTTTATTTATTGGCTCGCAATGCGTTTTTAACGCAAGGCAAGCACGCTTTAGAAGCAGCGCAAATATTAGGTTTATCACGGCAACAAGGCTTTTGGAGGGTTGCATTACCTATGGCTAGGCCTTGGCTAATTGCAGGTTTGACTTTAGCATTAATGGAAACATTGGCTGATTTTGGAACAGTGTCTATGTTTAACTTTGATACATTTACTACTGCGATTTATAAATCATGGTTTTCACTGTTTAATTTACCTGCAGCTTTACAACTGGCTTCTATTTTAGTAGTATTTATTTTTATACTCATTTCTTTAGAGCAATGGGGACGCGGTACTAAACAATATCAAGGGCGAATAATAGCAACGGATCGTATTCAATTACAAGGTTGGCACCGTTATTCAGCCACTGCTTTGTGTAGCTTAGTACTGATTATTTCGTTTATTGCTCCAGTCGTGCAACTACTTATTTGGACTGCCAAGGTATGGTACGAAGACTTTGATAATAGATATATTGGTTTAATTATTCGCTCTGTGACTGTTTCACTGTTGGCCGCACTGATTGTTGCCACTTTGGCGTTAATTTTAGTGTTTATTCAACGCCGTTTTAATCAAAAAAGTACACGCTGGTTAATTCGGATAGCTACATTAGGCTATGCTGTCCCGGGTTCAGTATTAGCCATCGGTATTTTTGTACCTGTTGCTTGGTTAGACAATGTATTAATTCCAATAACGCATACTTTAGGTTTTACGAGCTATCAAGTTTTAAAAGGCTCTATTGCAGTGATGCTATTAGCACTGGTGACCCGATTTATGGCGGTCGCTTTTCAACCGATTGACAGTGCTATGCAAAGAATTAGTCCTAATCAAGAAAATGCTGCCCGCTCATTGGGCTTGAATCAACCACAAATGATTACTCGTTTGTACACGCCTTTGTTACGCGGTGGTATATTAACCGCAGTGTTAATGTGTTTTGTGGACGCTATGAAAGAAATGCCTATCACACTAATGACGCACCCTTTTGGGTGGAATACTTTGGCTGTACGTGTGTTTGAACTCACATCAGAAGGTATGTGGCAAAATGCGGCATTGCCTAGCTTAATGATTGTTTTAACGGGTTTGATACCAGTCATTATTTTAGTTATTAATTCAGAAAAAATAAGCCTTTAAAAATAACTTATTACAATAGTATTTTGTTATTAATACTTTATTATTAGCACTTTATTAATTGAATACAATTAGTCAATGAGTATATCTTACACTGTTACAACGCCTGTAATTCCTATTAATTACCCCCCTTTCGCTTTACTGATAGTAGACAATATCGGAATTAATTTTGGAAAGCGGCAAGTGGTAAATACATTGTCATTTTCTGTCAATTCAGGTGATATTGTGTGTTTACTCGGTGCATCAGGCTGTGGAAAAACCACTGTACTGCGTTCAATTGCTGGTTTTGAACCCGTTTCTGCAGGCACAATTACGTTAAACCAACAACTAATTTCAAATACTCAAATCAATATTCCGCCACAAAAACGGGGTATTGGTATGGTGTTTCAAGATTATGCCTTGTTTCCGCACTTAACGGTTGCTGACAATATTGCTTTTGGTCTTAAAATAAAAAAACAATCGGCTACCGAGCAAGCGGCTCGCGTTCAGACGATGTTAGATTTAGTGGGCTTAAGTAATTTAGGTAAACGTTATATTCACGAATTGTCAGGTGGACAACAACAGCGAGTCGCTTTAGCGAGGGCTTTAGCACCACAGCCGCAGCTATTATTATTAGACGAACCATTTTCTAATTTAGATGTTGAATTGCGTGAACGATTAGGGCAAGAGGTCAGAGCTATTTTAAAACAAACAGGTACAACGGCTATTTTAGTCACCCATGATCAATATGAAGCTTTTGCAGTCGCCGATAAAATAGGTATTGTGTCTGATGGAAAAATTTGTCAATGGGGAACACCGTATGACTTGTATCATGAACCCATTAACCGTTACGTCGCTAATTTTATTGGTGAAGGGGTATTGTTACCCGCAAAAATACTCACTACACAACACATTCAGTGCGAGTTAGGTGTTATTACACACCCAATCATCAACACTTATTGTATAGGACACCCTATTGATTTACTCATTCGCCCCGATGATATTCAATATAATCCAAATAGCCCGTTAAAAGCTAAAATAGTTGCCAAATTTTTTAGAGGGGCGTATTTTTTGTACTCTTTAGAACTAGCTTCTAAACAAACAGTATTGTCTTTAATACCAAGTTATCATAACCATAATATTAATGAATATATTGGCATTGAATTAACTATCAACCATATTATTACCTTTGCTGCGAAATAAAACAAATACACTTATACTTGTATGACTACACTGCCCTACTCTGCCTCTGCTGATATGATTATTAATACAGCACGAAACACTTTAACCGTAGAAGCACAAGGTATTTTAGAGTTATTGCCTCATGTTAATGATAGTATGGTTCAAGCGGTTCACTTATTATTAGCGTGTACTGGGCGAATAGTGGTCTGTGGTATGGGCAAATCAGGCCATATTGGCCGTAAGATTGCTGCGACACTAGCCAGTACGGGTACACCTGCCTTTTTCGTTCATCCTGCTGAAGCAGCTCACGGTGATTTAGGTATGTTGCAGTCTAATGATGTACTCATTGCCTTATCAAACAGTGGTACTACTGAAGAAATTATTAGTATGTTACCCAGTTTAAGGCGTGTTGGGCTATCGGTTATTGCCATCACAGGTGACTGTAACTCTACTTTAGCCCAGTATGCTAACATACATTTAAATGCTAAAGTCAATCAAGAAGCGTGCCCATTAGCCCTTGCACCTACCGCCAGTACCACAGCAGCCCTAGCTATGGGTGATGCTTTGGCTATGGCAACCTTAGCGGTCAGGGGCTTTACGGCACAGGATTTTGCTAAAAGCCATCCAGGCGGTGCGTTGGGTCGCAAATTGCTTACTTATGTACGCGATATTATGCGTACTGGAGATGCTTTGCCTGTTGTAAACAACCACTGTACTATTTTGACAGCTTTAATGGAAATGACGCACAAAGGTATGGGTATGACAGCGGTGATTGACCATCAATCTAATCAATTAATCGGTATTTTTACTGATGGTGATGTTCGCCGAGCCATTGAACGTTTAGGCGATGTCCGTAACTACACAGTAGAACAGTGTATGAGTCGAAATCCATTAACTATTAATGCCAATGCAATGGCAGTAGATGCACTAAAAATGATGGATGAAGCCCGTAAAAATCAACTATTAGTTCTAGATGATAGCCTTGTTAATAAGCCCCTCATAGGGGCTTTACAAATGCACGATTTAATAAACGCTAAAATCATTTAAACAATAAAAATTCTGTCCTAAGCATTATTCAAACACCTTAAATATATTTAACAATGCGTAAACCAATTAATTTACCGTACTTACGCCAGCTACATAGTGAAGGTAAAAAAATTACTATGCTAACGGCATACGATGCAACACTGGCAAAAATAGCTGATGATTCAGGTGTTGAATGCCTATTAGTCGGCGATAGCTTGGGTATGGTACTACAAGGATTGTCTTCTACAGTGCCTGTAACTATGGCTAATATGCTGTACCATACGCGGTGTGTAGCGGCAGGTGCAAACACGGCTTGGATTGTAGCTGACTTACCTTACGGTAGCTATCATGAAAGTTTAGAACAAGCCTATAGAAATGCTTGTGCTTTGATGCAAGCAGGTGCTCACATGGTTAAACTGGAAGGCGGGGGGTGGACTGTTCCTGTTGTTGAATACTTAACGACACGCGATATTCCTGTGTGCGCTCATTTAGGCTTAACGCCGCAAAGCGTCTATGCCTTGGGCGGTTATCGTATTCAAGCCAAAGATGACAAAGGTATTCAACAATTGAAAAAAGATGCACTGGCTTTAGAAGCAGTCGGTGCATCGCTGTGTGTTTTGGAGCTGATACCCTCAACAGTAAGCACTGTTGTGACCCATATTTGTCGGCAAATGGCAACCATCGGTATTGGTGCAGGCAATGGAACATCAGGACAAGTATTGGTATTACACGATATGTTAGGTATGACAACAGGAAAAGTGCCACGTTTTGTGAAAAACTTTCTAGAAGGTCAATCAAGCGTACAGGCTGCTATTAGTGCTTATGTGCATGCGGTAAAAGAAAATCAGTTCCCCGATAATGCTTTACACGGTTATTGATAAATAATATTACATACTACATATCACATACTACATATCACATACTACATATTAATATGTAATATGTAGTATGTAATTACAATTAAAGAATTAGTCTTGGTATTTGGGTATATTAGTGCCTTAGTATCTTACTATATTGGTGTTGATTATCTCTAAAAAGTTAAAAAGTTAATAATATGTGAAAATATTTTTGTTCAATTTGAAATAATACAAATAAATAGTAAAATACGAGATTATTAACTACATTTATAGAAAATGACTACACATGCAAATGCCTTATCTTGCCAATGGGGAGTACCGTTTAGTCCCCCAGTACTATTAATACAACCGCACTTTATTTCATCTAATAATCAGCGTACTCTATTTTGGCACACGTTTTTTGATTCGCTTAAAACACGCAGCTACTTTAAGCAAGCCGCTTTGACTTTAGGTTTGATGGCTATACCTGTGAGTCAGACAACTTTTAACACCCATAGTATTTATGCGAATACTGCATTGTCAGATATATGGAACAATAGTATTGATTTAATACCTAATTACGTCCAACCTTTGTCTTTGAATACCTTTGAAAATAAAAGTAATACGGTACTAACCCGTTTTAATACAGCCATAAGTGTACCCATAATAGTTAATTCAGTTACAGATAGAAAATCTATCCATCAAAAAGACTCAATTCAAAAATTACAGGAATTAAAAGACCTAAAATTATCTAAAGAAAATTTACGATTAGCACAGTTTTTTGCTAAGAAATATTATGTTTCTTCTTTGGATATTGAAAAATATATTCATTATGCTGAACAAGTGGCTCAAATAAGACAACTAGAAAGCAGCTTGATTTTAGCAGTCATGTCAATAGAATCAAATATGAATCCTTTTGCACAAAGCTCAATGGGTGCTCAAGGTTTAATGCAAGTAATGACATCAGTTCATAGTGATAAATATGCTTTATTAGGCGGCGTACAGCGTGCTTTTGACCCTAAAGCTAATATCACTGTGGGAGGTATGATTTTAGCTAAATATATTAAAATGGGTGGTTCAGTTAAATCAGGCTTAAAATATTATGTCGGTGCAACAGGTCCTAGTGATGGGGGTTATGCTGCAAAGGTGTTGGCTGAAAAAAGTAGAATTGAAAAAGCACGTTTAGGTACATTTGACTTTACAGCGAATAAATTGCCACTTAATTACAGTACTGTGAGTGCTAATAGCACAGTAAACACGGCTTTAACTAAGAAAAACATATTACCAAATAATATTAATTATTTGGCTACATCCACTATAAACCCATTAAACCGCTCTATAACCCCAGCGGCTGCACTGTCTGTTGTTAGTTTATCAATGCCATCATCTATTAATATAATAAATACAAATACAGATATAAACACAAATGTAAACACAAGTAATACAAATAAAATTATAGACATGAATCTCCAAAGTCCTACGACACAGGTACATCAAGACCATAATAGTATTGCTTCCACTGCTATAGTAGATACTGTTTCTGGTACTACCCATGATTAATATACATTCTAAAGTAAATGTAATGATTGATTTAATTGACGGTGCGCTTAGAACAGTGCATTCAGTAGGTACACCTTTACGACAATACCCGCCTGATACACTACCTGTTTATGATGATATACATTTAACTGAAGCTGAACAACGCCACACAGCAGCCTTAATGCGGGTTAATCATGTGGGTGAAGTGTGTGCACAAGCTTTGTATACAGGGCAAGCAATGATGGCAAAAACAACTTCAATTAAAACGTTTAATCAGCAAGCTGCTCTTGAAGAACAAGACCATTTGTTGTGGACTGCGAAACGCTTACGCGAATTAAATGCCCGTCCAAGCTTACTTAACCCTGTATGGTATTTGGGTGCTTTGGGATTAGGTATCCTTGCAGGTACTTTGGGTGATAAAGTTAGTTTAGCGTTTGTTAAAGAAACTGAAGCTCAAGTTGAGGCACATTTGCATAGCCACGAACAGTTATTACCCATAAAAGATGCCCGTTCTCGTGTAATTGTGGCACAAATGAAACAAGATGAAGCTGAACATGGACGACAGGCAACACAGTTAGGCGGCTTTAATTTACCTTCAACCGTTTCCACTGTGATGCGTTTAAGTGCCAAGGTAATGACCCGTGTAGCTTATTATTTTTAGCTTACTATTTTTAGCTTACTATTTTTAATTTATTTTTTTAATTTATTTTTTTAACTTAACTTAACTACTGTAATTATTTTAACTACTTAATTATTGTGAATACTTCACTATGATGTCCCCTCATTTACTATCAATCGCTGATAAACCACAAGCCCCTGATTACATTCAAGCAATTGCTCCTTATGTAGGCGGTAAGCCCATTGAAGAGTTAGCCAGAGAGATGAAGATTCCTATTGAAAAAATTGTGAAATTAGCCAGTAATGAAAATCCACTGGGTATACCAGACAGTGCAAAATTAGCGATGCAAGCAGCCATTGATAATTTAGGGCGTTATCCTGATGGCAATGCTTTTGAAGTAAAAACAGTTATCAGCCAACGCTTAAATACGCCTACAAGCTGGATTACTTTAGGCAACGGTAGCAACGATATTTTAGAGTTGATTGCACGTGCCTATTTAAAGCCAAGCCAAAGTGTAGTATTTTCACAATACAGCTTTGTAGTTTATGGTTTGGTGACTCAAGCAGCAGGTGCGCGTAGTATTGTTGTGTCAGCGATTACTTCAGGGACGCACAAGCTTGGACACGACTTGCCAGCTATGTTAGCGGCTATTACAACGGATACACAAATTATTTTTATTGCTAATCCCAATAACCCTACAGGGACGTTTTTAACAGCACACCAAATTAGCGATTTTTTATCAAAAATACCCAGCCATATTGTGGTGGTACTTGACGAAGCCTACAATGAATACCTTGATGATGCCTTACGTTTTGACGCCACACAATGGGTAAAGCAATATCCTAATTTAGTAGTATCGCGTACTTTGTCAAAAGCTTATGGATTAGCAGGTATACGGATTGGCTATGCCATTGCACAACCCGCGATTACTGATGTTTTAAACCGCATTCGGCAACCCTTTAATGTTAATTCATTGGCACAGGCAGCAGCGATTGCCGCTATTCAAGATGATGATTTTTTACAACGCAGTAAAGCCATTAACTCGGCAGGATATACGCAACTCATACAAGCATGTGAACGGTTAAATTTAAAATATATCCCCAGCAAAGCTAATTTTATCTTAATCCATTTAGGTGAGCAAGCACAAACTGTAAATCAAGCTTTACTTAAACAGGGTGTCATCGTGCGTCCCGTTGCTTCGTATGGGTTGCCTAATTATTTACGGGTATCCATTGGCTTAGAGTGCGAAAATGCGGCATTTATTACCGCATTAGAAACCAGTTTAAGTGCCTTATCAATCTAAATCTCTTAAATCTTTTTATTGACGCATAATTGCTTCAATCTCTGCTATATCAACAGGTGCTGTGCGACTGATTAACTCGTAGCCTTTGTCAGTGATAACCGCATCGTCTTCAATGCGTATCCCCATATTCCAAAAAGCTTCAGGTACGTTTTCAGCAGGACGGATATATATACCAGGTTCTACTGTTAATGCCATACCTGCTTGCAAAGGTCGCCAAGGTCTTTCGGCAGGCGAATAAGTGATGGTATGATTGAGCAAACGATAATCACCACAATCATGTACGTCCATTCCCAGCCAGTGCCCAGCACGGTGCATATAAAACTGGCGATAAGTGCCTTGTTCTAAAACACTGTCTAAACTGCCTTTAAGCCATCCTAAATCTAATAAGCCTTGTGATATAACACGGCTGGCTGCATCGTTGTATTCATTAAATAGTTTATTAGGGGCTAGGTAATCTAAGCAAGCAGATTGTGCGGCTAATACTAATTCATAAATAATGGTTTGTTCAGCAGTAAACACACCGTTTGCAGGAAAAGTGCGTGTAATATCACTGGCATAACCATCTAACTCACAACCCGCATCAATCAGTACCATATCACCTGCACGCACGATACTATCGCCTGCACGGTAGTGTAAAACACACGCATTTGCACCTGTTGCGACTATGCTGTTATAAGCAGGTGATTGAGCTCCTTGATGACGAAAAGTATACAGTAAATCAGCTTCTAATTGATATTCGCGTTGCCCTACACGGCAGTTTTGCATAGCACGAATATGTGCTTGTGCAGAAATGCTAGCGGCATCAGCCATTGTTTTAAGTTCACTGGCATCTTTAATTAAACGCTGTTCAGCCAGTAAAGGGTATATATTTCTAATGTGTTCGGGTGCTAACAAGCCTTGACGCTGTTGTTGGCGTAACGTTTGATAAGCTATTTTGATATACGATTCGGCAATACTATTACCCAGTTGCATATACAATATACCCTGATTAGCCAGCAAAGCAGGTAACATTTGAGTTAAATCAGCTATAGAATGAGCTGTCTCAAAACCAAACGCCTGGGCTGCTGCTTCAGGTCCCCAGCGATAACCGTCCCATATTTCTCGCTCAAAATCTTTATTGCGACAAAATAAAGTGCTAGTACCGTCATTAGCATTTAATAATACTGCTGCATCAGGTTCAGAAAAGCCTGTTAAATAATAAAAATCGCTGTCATAGCGATAAGGAAAATAAGTATCACTATTACGCGTCATTTCAGGGGCTGTCCAAATAATCGCAATGCCGCCATCGGTAGTATCACGCATCATTTGCATTAAGGCGTTACGGCGTTCAAGGTATTGCTTTAAGCAAACAGGTGCGGTGAGTGGTGAATATACAGTCATAGAGTTTTAAAACGAATTTTTTGGTGTTAATTTTGGCATTAATATAGCCTTAATAGGGCCATTTAATTGTAGTTGGGCATTATTATGGGCATAGTGAATACCATTTTTTGAGATAATTGTGTCTTTACCTTGAATGATAGTTGTTTCAGTTTTACTAAATAGTTGATTGGTATCAGGAAATAAAATAAGCTGTTCTGTTTTTAGTAAGCTGCTAGGCAAGTTAGGTAAAGTACGCGTAATATTTACTTCACCTGAAAACTCAATGGATTCACCTTCATTACGCAACACGGCTTGTTTAGCTTGAATCAAACTGTGAACGTTTAAATGTTGTAAAGTATTTGCTTGATTAAGTAATTTATCCGTTGAGTAAATACTCGCAGCCATAGTATTTGTAGTGAGTACAGGATTGATAATAGTACTAGATAAATTATCACGATAATGTACTAAACTATCGGCACTTAACTGGCTTTGTGTGCGACCATCTACACTGGTTCGCCATAAACGTAAGCCTGTAATGGTGTAGTCTGGCAGGTGTTGTCGCAGATTATTTTCACGAATAGATGTTGTGGGCTTATAGTTATTTTCTAATGTTAAGCGTATAGATATAAAAGCGATGACTAATAAGAAAAAAATAAAAAACCAACCCAATGCACGCACTTGTATAAAACGTATTATAGATAGCGTACTATGTTGTATGGTAATGTGAGAAAAAATCATATTATTAAAATAAATATAGTCTTCATACTTTATTTTACGGTTTTAAGAGCTTATTAACCTAATAAGTTAATAAATTAATAAGTTAATAAGTTATAAGTTTAATGCTGTAAATAATAAAAATTTCATTTTAAATGTAATGACTGTAGAGCAAGCGGTTATTATGCAAATATACTTTATTGCACGATAATAATGTTTTATATGTTTTATATGTTTTATATGTTTTATATGTTTTATATGTTTTATATGTTTATATGTTTTTTAAATTTTAAGTTAAAGGTTTATATTACCATGCGTTTTCGTTTCCCAATTATTATTATTGATGAAGATTTTCGTACAGACAATACCAGTGGTAGTGGTATTCGTGCTTTAGCTGATGCTTTAACAGCCGAAGGAATGGAAGTCACTGGCTTTACCAGTTATGGTGATTTAACCAGTTTTGCACAGCAACAAAGCCGTGCCAGTGCATTTATTTTAAGTATTGATGATGAAGAATTTACACCAGGGCCTGATTTAGACCCCGCCGTACTTAACCTACGCAATTTTATTGAAGAAGTTCGGTTTAAAAATGCAGATGTTCCTATTTATATTTACGGTGAAACCCGCACGAGTCGCCATATTCCTAACAGTATTTTACGCGAATTGCACGGCTTCATTCACATGTTTGAAGATACGCCCGAATTTGTAGCCCGTCATATTATTCGTGAAGCAAAAAGTTATTTAGACGGATTAGCCCCACCATTTTTTCGTGAGTTAGTTAAATACGCACAAGATGGTTCATACAGCTGGCACTGCCCTGGACACAGTGGCGGTGTCGCTTTTTTAAAATCACCGATTGGACAAATGTTTCATCAGTTTTTTGGTGAAAATATGCTACGCGCTGACGTATGTAATGCCGTGGAGGAATTAGGCCAATTATTAGACCACACAGGCCCTGTAGCGGCTAGTGAGCGTAATGCAGCAAGAATTTTTCACGCTGACCATGCCTATTTTGTAACTAATGGTACATCTACATCAAATAAAATGGTATGGCATTCTACAGTTGCCCCTGATGATATCGTCATTGTTGATCGCAACTGTCATAAATCAATTTTACATAGTATTACTATGATGGGGGCTATCCCCGTTTTTTTGACACCGACACGTAACCATTTAGGGATTATTGGGCCGATTCCTGCTGAATCGTTTAAACGTGAAAATATTGAAAAATTAATCGCAGCACACCCTTTTGCCAGTAAAGTATCTCATAAAAAGCCTCGTATTTTAACGGTTACACAAAGCACTTACGATGGTATTATTTATAATGTAGAAACTATTAAAAAAGAGTTAGATGGTTGGATTGATACCTTACATTTTGATGAAGCATGGTTGCCCCATGCGTCATTTCATGAGTTTTACAAAAATATGCACGCTATTGGTAAAGACCGTCCACGTAGCCGCCATTCATTAGTGTTCTCGACCCAGTCTACCCATAAAATGTTAGCAGGCTTAAGTCAAGCCAGTCAAATTTTAGTACAAGATGCACAAGAACGTCAGTTAGACCGCCATGTATTTAATGAAGCCTATTTAATGCACAGCTCAACTAGCCCACAATATGCAATTATCGCGAGTTGTGATGTCGCAGCCGCTATGATGGAAGCCCCTGGTGGTACTGCACTGGTAGAGGAATCTATTGCCGAAGCATTAGATTTTCGCCGTGCTATGCGTAAAGTAGATGAAGAATTTGGCCATGACTGGTGGTTTAAAGTATGGGGCCCTAGTGATTTAGTAGAAGAAGGCATTGGTCAGCAAGCCGATTGGATGCTACACGCACAAGACACTTGGCACGGATTTGGTGCTACCAGCAGTGGTGGACACGCTCTGTTTGCTGAAGGTTTTAATATGTTAGACCCCATTAAATCAACTATTGTTACACCAGGTTTAGACGTTCAAGGTAAGTTTTCTGAACAGGGTATTCCAGCTAGTATTGTGACTAAATATCTTTCAGAACACGGTGTTGTTGTTGAAAAAACAGGGCTATATAGTTTTTTTATTATGTTTACAATTGGAATTACCAAAGGACGCTGGAATACTTTATTGGCGGCTTTACAACAATTTAAAGATGATTATGATAAAAATCAACCTTTATGGCGTGTTTTACCTGATTTTTGTAAACAACAGCCCAGCTATGAAAAACTAGGCTTACGTGATTTATGTCAGCAAATACACACGGCTTATGCAGCTAATGATGTGGCACGTATTACCACTGAAATGTATTTAAGCCACATGCATCCAGCTATGAAACCTTCAGATGCTTGGGCACGTGTTGCACACCGCGACATTGACCGCGTGGCGATTGATAATTTGGAAGGCCGTATTACCAGCACACTATTAACACCTTATCCACCAGGTATTCCTTTATTAATTCCCGGTGAAGTATTTAATCAAACTATTGTTGAGTATTTAAGAATCACGCGTGACTTTAACCGTAAATTTCCTGGTTTTGCCACTGACGTACACGGCTTAATTGTGATTGATGGCGAATGCTTTATAGATTGTGTCCGTTAATATCGGCATTGACGAAGCTGGGCGTGGCCCTTGGACAGGCAGTGTATTTGCTGCTGCGGTAGTTTTAAATCCAAACTGTCCAATTACTGGCTTAAATGACTCTAAAAAATTATCCGCTAAAAAACGCGAGGCTTTGGCTATTATTATTGCTAAAAATGCACTAGCCTATGGGGTAGGCAGTGCCAGTGCAATAGAAATAGACGAAGTCAATATTTTACAAGCCACTTTTTTAGCTATGCGTCGTGCTTTAGCATTTTTACCACCACAATACCGTACTCAATTGTGCCATGCGTGGGTTGATGGTAACCGTGACCCTAATTTGGGTATTCCTACCACTACATTAATACAAGGTGATGCGTCTATGCCAAGCATTTCAGCCGCCAGTATTTTGGCAAAAATAGCCCGTGATAATGAATCTGTGTACCTGCATTTACAATATCCTGAATATGGTTTTAATCAACATAAGGGTTACGGCACGCCGTTACACCGTAAGCAATTGCAACTGTTAGGCCCTACGCCTTACCATCGAAAAAGTTTTTCACCTGTAGCACAGTGGTACTTAAATAACCAAAAATAAGTTTATTTTTTGATAGCTAAAAACTTTACAAAAAAGTTTACGATAAAATAGTAAGGATTCAACTATTTTGCTTTGAATTGTTTTTTGTTTTTTGTTTTTTATTTTTTTAAAGGAGTCCTAATGGGCGTTATTTTTCAATCGTTAGGCCGCACCATCGCGGCAGGGTTTATATTACTGATTATATTAGCGGGTGTAACTATTAATTTTGATACCTTTAATATGGCTAGCTGGTCATACTTTGCCCTACGCTGGTTACACGTTTTAACGTCTATTATGTGGATTGGTTTGCTGTACTATTTTAATTTTGTACAAATTCCTTCTATGGCAAAAATTCCAGACGATCAAAAACCAGCAATTGGCAAAGTCATCGCACCGACTGCTTTATTTTGGTTTCGCTGGTCGGCTTTAGCCACTGTTATTTTAGGCATTGGTTTAGCAGGCCATGGAAAAATGCTGATGCCCGCTATGATGTTATCTAAAGGGTTTCAGGGCATTGGTATCGGTATGTGGTTAGGTTTACTAATGGCCTTTAATGTTTGGTTTATTATTTGGCCTAATCAGAAAAAAGCACTGGGTATTGTTGTTGTTGAAGCGACCGAAAAAGCAAAAGCAGCCCGTATGGCTATGCTTACAAGCCGTTTTAATACAATGGCATCTATTCCGATGTTGTATTTTATGGTCGCTCAATCACACGGTGGTCTATAACTAAATTACTTGATTATTTTGCCAAGTCCATAAACAAATAGCTGCTGCACTGGCGACATTTAAAGATTCAAAGCCACCGTTCATAGGAATATAAACAGATTGTGTAGCAGCTGTTTGACTGGTAGTACTCACACCCTGCCCTTCATTGCCAAATACCCAAACCATTATTTTTTTAACCTTAACCTGAATCAATGGTAAAGATTGCTTTGCTAAACTAGTCACAAAAATAGGCATACTGTGTGCTTTAAACTGGCTGTATAGTGTGTTCAAATCAATATCTTCATAAATATTAATAGCTAATTGAGCCCCTTGCCCTGCACGCAATGCTTTTAGACTCCACGCACTGGCACACCCTTCGGATAAAATAACTTGTTGAATACCGAAAGCGGCACACAAGCGAATAATTGTTCCAATATTACCGGGGTCTTGTACGCAATCCAATACCACGGTTGTGATAGCATAATCAATATATTCAAAATTAAGCTGGGTATTCATATTTAGTACGGCACATAGGCTAGGCATACTATTCATACTGCATAAGGACTTATACACAGTCTCACTTAAATAAATATACTTAATATTATAAATATTGTCTAAGCTATTATCATTTATATATTGCTGTAAATACTTAGCTGAATATTCACCAGCACAATTATCAGGTAAGATAAATTCTACAATAGTAAAGCGTTGATTTTTTAATTGTTGCAAAGCCTCTAATACTAAATGTTCGCCTTCTAACCAAACTAATTGTGCTGCTTTACGTAAGTTTGGTTTAGCTTGATAACGTAACCATTGTTGTACCCAAGTATTATTACGGGCAGTAATGATGTTTTTTTTCATTATTGTTTATATTTTTATATTTTTATATTTTTATATTTTTATATTTTTATAAATATATTATATATATAATATATTGAAAGTATATATGTTTGTGTATTTGTATATATTATATTTGTATATATAAAATATATATATTTATATGTTTTTATGTTTTGACAATAAAATCTAAAAGGTTTAACCTCTATGCTAATAATTGCCGTTTCTTCTCGTGCTTTATTTAATTTTGAAGCTGAAAACAATGTATTTGAACAGCCTGAATATATTAGCGATACTGAACATTTAGCCTATAAACGTTTACAATTAGAAAAAATAAATACCCCTGCTTTACCAGGTGTTGCTTTTCAACTCATCAAAAAACTATTGTCGCTTAACTTGCCACATAGACAACTATGCGAAGTAATAATCGTATCACGCAACGACCCTGTTAGCGGCTTACGGGTATTTTATAGTGCACAAGCAGCACAATTAAATATTACACGTGCAGTCTTTACAGGTGGCAACAACTCTTATCCCTATTTAGTACCTTTTAAAGCAACCTTGTTTTTATCAGCTAACGCAGATGATGTACGCGGTGCATTAGCAGCAGGATTTGCGGCGGCACAGGTATATGTCAGTAGCATCAACGGCAATGAACAACAGACCTCAGAAATTCGCATTGCCTTTGATGGCGATGCTGTATTATTTAGCGATGAAGCTGAAAACATTTATCAAAGCCACGGATTAGCCGCTTTTGAAGCCCATGAATCTGCAAATGCGACTAAGGCACTTCCAGCAGGGCCATTTAAACCACTGCTAGAAGCCTTACAAATATTACAAGCCATTCCTGACTTACCCATTAAAATTCGTACCGCACTGGTTACCGCACGCAGTGCTCCTGCACATGAACGGGCTATTCGTACTTTAATGGCCTGGAATATTACAGTAGATGAGGCAATGTTTCTTGGCGGCCTAAATAAAACTGATTTTTTAAAAGTATTTGCTCCAGATTTCTTTTTTGATGACCAAACCCAGCACTGCGAGTTAGCATCACAAGTGACGCCCACCGCTCAAGTATTATCAAGAACACACTTAACACTACCCACTACTTAATCGTATATTTTTTTGCTACGTAAGATTCTACTAAAGCCTGAAATTCAACGGCAATGTTATTGCCCTTTAAAGTTATATAACGTTCACCATCAATAAAAACGGGTGCAATCGGTACTTCTCCTGTTCCAGGTAAAGAAATACCAATATTAGCGTGCTTACTTTCACCAGGACCATTTACAACGCAGCCCATAACTGCAACTTGCATTGTTTCTACACCGGGGTATTGTGTTTTCCAAACAGGCATAGCATGCCGTAAATAACTTTGAATATCTTGTGCTAATTGTTGAAACACGGTTGAAGTGGTACGCCCACACCCCGGACAAGCCACTACTTGCGGTGTAAACGCTCGCAAACCCATTGTTTGTAAAATTTCTTGGGCGACAATCACTTCTTGTGTACGGTCGCCATTGGGTTCTGGCGTTAAAGAAATACGTATCGTATTACCAATACCTTGCTGCAATAACACGGCTAAGGCAGCTGTTGAAGCAACAATTCCTTTGCTTCCCATACCCGCTTCAGTTAAGCCCAAATGAAGTGCATAATCGCTACGTTTAGCTAAATCTTGATATACTAAAATTAGGTCTTGTACCCGCGATACTTTACACGATAAAATAATTTGATGCGAAGCAAGCCCTAAACGCTTAGCACTTGCTGCTGAATCCAATGCAGAGACAATTAGTGATTCACGCATAACCGCTTGCGAATCCCAAGGATTACTGCGTTGGCTATTTTCATCCATAAGACGTACCAGCACGACTTGGTCTAAACTGCCCCAATTAACCCCGATTCTAACCGCCTTATCGTATTGAACAGCGAGTTCAATCATTTGAGCAAAATTATCTTCACGTTTACTAGCAGAGCCTACGTTGCCAGGATTAATACGGTATTTAGACAACGCTTGCGCACAAGCGGGTTCTGCGGCTAATAACTTATGCCCGTTATAATGAAAATCACCAATTAATGGAACATTAATTCCCATTTTATCCAAGTGGTCACGAATACGCGGCACAGCCTGTGCACTTTCAAGGTTATTTACAGTGATACGAACCAACTCACTACCTGCTAAAGCTAGTTCTTTAACCTGAATAGCCGTCGCTATATAATCGGCAGTATCGGTATTAGTCATACTCTGCACAACAACGGGTGCGTCTCCACCTAAACGAACCGTATGTTCTCGCCAACGAATATGTGCTTGTTGAGTCATACAGTTATTAGTCAATTTAGAAGCAGTCATTAATATTAATTCAATTTAATTATTCAATTTAATTATTCAATTTAATTTTTAGGGAATGCTCATTGAAGCAACACCCGATTTAATACGGCTAGAAAAATCATAAGGTACACCGTCTACGGTAAGCTTAACATTATCAGCTGCACCCACGATTACTTTTAATGGTGATTGACCTGAAACTGTTTGTATAGTACCCGCTTGCTGCTCACCGCTTAATAATACCTCTTTATTAACGTTAGATACTTTAATCCAAGAGGTATCAATCAATGAAAATTCTAAAGTACGTATAGCCGAAATAGTAGATATTTGGATATTTGTTTGAATACTATTGTAGTTTTTAGTTAATTGATTATTAGCAGCTATACTAGTTTGTACTGTTCGTGATTCAATAGGTATAATTTTTTTTGGTATAGGTGAATGGGTCACTATATTAGTAGATTCAGTTAAAAATATAGTAGGTGTAGGTATATGATTAAGCATTGTTTTAAATTCAGAAAACCACAAGGCACGTTCCCAAAACATTAAAAAAGCAATCGTTAGTATTATAAATACTATTGCCATTTTAATATAAAATGATATTGATGATGCACTCTCTTCAAACGAGGTAATAGGTGAATTATTTACTGCTAAGTTTGATAGAAATATTGGGGTATTACTTGATTTACTTAAGGCATAACCAGTATATACAGGAGATTTTTTAGTCATATTTTCCAATAGACTATACTTCTGTTGCTTTTGATACAAAGCTAATTCAAATTGTGCAATATAAGGTGCAGCATCAACATTTAAATAGCGTGCATAGTTGCGTAAAAATCCTTTAGCATAGGCTAGATTAGGTAAACTATCGCAATCATTTGTTTCTAAAGCTCTTATTTGTGCAGGGCTTAGACGTAAGTATTGAGCAACCACTTCAACAGTTTCATTTTTATTTTGACGCAATAATTTTAAACTAGGTAATCCAGACAAAATTAGCTCATCACTAACTAGGTTAGCCTCTATATCTTGATGAGTATTGTTATTTACGAGAGTGGTATCAGGTATATTATTGTCTGACATCATAGAATTGACAGTCTATTAAAAAACAAAACGGTTACCAAACAACTTATACAAAATATTATTATTAGTATAGTATAACTATACTATAAACTATAGCCTACTCATCAAAACGACCTTGAATATATAAAGACCATTCGGGCGATGTAATAAAATCATCTTTTAACAACTGAACAAGCTGGGCTAAAGCAACCGAGTCATTAGCTTTTTTAGATACTTTTATACCTAACCAAACGGCATCTGCTGTTGGTTTACTCCCAGACAGTACTTTACGGATATAAGCCGTAGCACGGGCTGAATCACCCATTTTTAAATACAATGATGCCAAGTGATAGTTTAATACTGTAGCATTATTGTCTACGGCCTGCGCACGTAAGAAGTAGCTTTCAGCTTGAGTATAACTACCCATTTTTGTAGCACAAATACCTGCATTCAATAATGGTTTAGACGGTGTTGCATAAAATGGCGTAGCAGCTGCTTTATCAAAATAACTAAATGCTTGTGTTAAACGATTGCTTTGACACAAAAACCAACCATAGGTATTATTTGCATCGGCATCACTGGGACTCAAAGCTAAAGCCATTTTGAAACTTGCATCAGCAGGTATATTTTGATTCGCTTCCATTAGTATTAAACCTTTCAAAACGTGTGCGTCTGGAAAGCTAGGGTCTGCTGATAATGCATTATTCACCTCATCTAAAGCAACTTTACTTTGACGCGATTGAAAATAGTTTGCCGCTAATTCTAAACGGATTTTTGCACGGCGACGAATATCAGGCTCTTCAGTATTACCAGGTTTATCAAAACGTCCTGTATTGAATGGTGCTGTAACAGGTCTATTATCAGAGGTATTAACAATACGCCTATCAGACACTACACTCACACAAGAGACGATCATCGGTATAAACAATATTTGAATACTATAACGACTGATTAATAGGAGTGTGCTTGGGTGAGATTTTTTAATTGATTTCATAAATTTTTTTATATGTTATTTATATGTTATTTATAATATAAATACTGTCTATTTACTACTTTATTGTTTGCATACTATTATAATATATAATATACTACCTATATACTACCTATATACTAATTTATTATTTATATAATATTTTTTTATTTACTATCTAACCAATAGACAGGCTGAATGTCTTTTCTAAAACTACTGTCTTCTTTTGATAAAGTACCACCAGCTTTTTTACTTAATCTATTTTTAACTTCACCTGCTAATTGCCCACAGGCTGCGTCAATATCATCACCGCGTGTTTTTCGCACAGTAACAGTCACACCTGCCTCATATAAAATATTAGCAAAACGCTTAATTTGACCATCGCTAGAACGCTTTAAACCTGATGATTGATACGGATTAAAGGGTATTAAATTAAATTTGCAAGGCAGCTGCTTAGCAATTTTAATTAAATCTTTAGCGTGTTCATCTCTATCATTAATATACTCAAGCATAACATATTCAAAAGTAATAAAATCACGTGGTGCAGCAGATAAATAACGCTCACAAGCGGCTAACAACTCTTTTAACGGATATTTTTTATTTAGAGGCACTAACTCATCACGCAAGGCATCATTAGGGGCGTGCAAAGATACTGCTAAAGCAGTTGGACAATCTTGACGCAACCTATCCATCATTGGTACTACACCCGAAGTACTCACCGTTACACGGCGGCGCGATAAACCATAAGCATGGTCGTCCAGCATTAGCCTTAATGCGGGTAATAGTTGGTCATAATTCAATAAGGGCTCGCCCATACCCATCATCACTACATTAGTAATAATTTTTCCACGGTCTAGCGACACCCCTTTTATTTGCGCTTCACGGCGTAAAGTGTGTTCAGCCATCCATAATTGAGCCACAATTTCAGCAGTCGTTAAGTTACGCGAAAACCCTTGTGCACCTGTGCTACAAAAGCGACAATTAACTGCACACCCTGCTTGACTAGAGATACACAAAGTGCCTCTGTCCGATTCAGGAATATATACTGTTTCAATCGCATTTTGCTGTCCAACGTCTAATAACCATTTTTGCGTACCATCAATACTGCGATAATGGTTATTGATTGGCAATGCCACAATATCGCCCTGCTCTGCTACGATCATACGTAAACTTTTAGCAAGATCGGTCATCTGTTCAGGATTTGACTCACCCCGCTGATGAATCCAACGCAATAATTGCTGCGCACGAAAAGCTTTTTCACCACGGTTTGCACACCAATCTAATAAAGCGATACGGTCTAAACCTAATAAAGCAGTTTTAGCTAAGTGATAGCTTGGTGAGTCAAACGGTTCTAACATAATTGACTTGTACACTGTGATGTATAGCTAATATTAAATACGTATTTATTGGTATGTATTTGTAGTATGTATTTAATATTAGTTGATTCATTGATATTTAAGTTATTATTAAACACAGTGGTACACTTTAAATAGATACCACTGTATCTAATAACTACTAACGGCTAGTAACAAGTATTTATAAGTATTAACACTGATTATATTATACTATAATATACTATATTATACTATATTATAGTATAATATGTTATTAAATAATATTAATAATAAGTATAAGTATAAGTAAATTTAAAATATATATTAATAATATGTAATCGTATTTAAATGATATTAGTAATTATTGTTAATACTATACTTAAGCTATTTTATTATTAAGCATAAACATTCATTGCAGGAAAAAAGAAAGCAATTTCATTGGCTGCATTCTCTAATGAGTCAGAACCATGAACTGC
Source organism: Betaproteobacteria bacterium (assembly GCA_043777895.1). GTDB lineage: Bacteria > Pseudomonadota > Gammaproteobacteria > Burkholderiales > Burkholderiaceae_C > JBDLSY01. The sequence goes on from JAYWHD010000130.1 coordinate 45,446, forward strand.
ATTAGCATCAATACTATCGGCAAAATCTGCACGAATAGTGCCTTTTGCTGCATCTTTTGGATTAGTCGCCCCCATCAAATCACGGTTAATTTGCATAGCGTTTTCACCTTGCAAACACTGAACCATCACAGGGCCAGAAATCATAAATTCAACTAAATCCTTAAAAAAAGGCCGTGCCGCATGAACTGCATAAAAAGCCTCTGCTTCACTACGCGATAAGTGCATCATACGGGCAGCAATCACTTTTAAACCAGCCGCTTCAAAACAGGTATAAATATGACCAATTACATTTTTTGCAACAGCGTCAGGCTTAATAATAGATAAAGTGCGTTCAATCGCCATAAAAACTCCAGTTAGTTAGATTAAAAATAAAACAATATAAGATAATACTTAATATTTTACGATGCAATACAACAATGTGCCGATGTTAATCTATATTTATTATCAGGTTATTAATAATTTGATATATTTAAAATTTAAAATGCTACATTTAAACTTAAGCGTACTGTCCGTGAAGCTTGTGGTACTAAATAAATATGACCGTAAAGCGTAGGTGACTCTTTAAAAAACTGCTTATTTAAAATATTATGTACATCTAAAGCCCAAGTTGCTTTTTGATTAAAAACCAGCGTTTTGTAACTCAAGCCTGTATCTAAACGTTTCCAAGCAGGGATATTGACTATAGTGGTATTGCTAATTAAAGCGGTACGGCTACCTTCATAAGACACTGCAGCCCGTACTGTTAAACCATTAATATTAGGCAAGCGATAAGCAATATTCGCCCGTAACACATGTTTAGGCACATTAACAGGGGCTTGACCATTCAATTCAGGACTATTGATAACACCACTCATTTTGGCACGGGTCTGTGCAAATGACCCGCCCAAATCCCAAGCACCGACTGTGGTTTGAGTCGCAAATTCAAATCCTTTATGTGTTTGCTTGCCGTCTAATACATATAAACTACCTGTATCTAATACAAAAGGTCTACTCGTATTAAATAGTGTGGCACTCCACGTGATATTTTTATCCGTTAGTTTGAAACCTACTTCGCTTTGTTTACTACGTACAGTGGCTAAATACTGCCCACGTGCAGTACCATAATCTGATTTATTCGGCACTATATTTGACTCTGTACCTTGACCATGGCTTACATAAGCCATTAAATGAGGCAGTACCGCATAACTGACGGCAGCCCAAGGCGTAGTAAAACTTTCAGTATTACTGATTGATGATTTTTTACGCATTGTATTGGTATTTAAGCGTGTATGACGTAGCCCTAACCAAGCAGTCCAGCGTGAGTTTAACTCTACTGCATCGCTAATTGATAACTCGGTTGTTTTAGTATGACGGTTGGTATAAGCATAAGTTAAACTGGGATCGGCTGCCAATATTGTAGGTGTATTAAAATGAGTTGTTCCTGCAAAATTATATGCCCCTATATGACCCCGCTCGTCATAATCACTACGTAAAACATTGGCATTCACTATATGTTTAATAGTACCTGTTTTAATAGTTCCAGACACACCTAACTGCCCTACATTTGTTTTACGGCGTTCGTTAAGGCTACTAAAATCATATAAATCATAATCACCATTAGGACAGTAAGTATTAAAGTAATAATCACCCGATGTATCGCTACACCCATAAGGAAAAGCCGCACGGTCATCTGATTTTAAACGTTGTGTCATCAACTGGGCATTCCACCGCCAATTACCTTGGGCTGCTGTACCGATGGCTTGCTCAAATTTTAATGAACTAGTCGTGCCGTTTAATACAACCGGCAAACTCCATGGCTGATTATTGATATTTTTAATTGAATTGGCTTCAGGCAAACGATTGCCAAATAAACTTAAAGCAGGCACACTGATTTGACTATGGCGTGATGATTCTACTTCAAATGACAATAGACTATCAGGATTAACCCGCCAATCTAAAGCAACCGCTAGTAAGCTACTTTTACCGTTTGTATTGTCTGTCGGTGTATTGAGTTTATCAACCGCCGCATTGATACGCATACCAAATTCTTTGACATTTAAACCATTTTTACCTACCCGACCAAAACGGCGATTAATATCAAACGCTACGCCTGTATTGCCTGCACTGCCCAACTCTAAAGCAAGTTGCTGACTGTCTTCATTCATAGGCCGTTTTACGACATAATTAACTAAACCTGCTGGGCTGCTAGTGCCTGACTGAATACCACTTGTACCTTTTAATACCTCTACACGTTCTTTATTGTTTAAAGCAATCGCTGTTTCGGCATTGATAGGTAAACCATCACGGCGATAGTTAAACTTGTTGTTTAAAACGAAACCACGCACAGTGGCATAATCGTAATAACCCGTTACATTATAGGCATCGGTAATAGACGCATCAGTGGTATTTAAATCGGCTAATCGTTTTGCACCTAATGATTGTATATGTTGATGGCTAATCGCTTGAATGCTAATCGGTACGCTGCTTAATGGCGTATTCAAAAACCCAGATATTTCAACGGCAGGATTGTTGTTTATGAGTGGATTTATTAATAAATCAGAGGCGGTATTATTAACAGAATCCTTATTTGTTATGTCTGATATATTTGCCGGATTGCTTGCTGTTACCGTAACAGTCGGCAGTTCAACTAAAGGTTCAGGCATAGTGGTTTGTGCCAATGCAGGGGTTGCCAAAGTCAAACAAATTGCGTGGGCAATGGTCGTACGCTTAAATTGCTTATTAAGCATTAAAAAAGTTAAATTATTAAAATTATTAAAAGTCATTGTTAATATGGATAGTTTTTGTGTGTTTAAAAAAACACAGGGTGGCTTGTATTAAACGGCTTTTGAATCCGTATTAAAAACCAGCTTTCCTGCGCGAGCATTACCTCAATCAGGTTCAAAGGGACTGTCTCAGTCGCAAAAAATAAATATGCAACACCCCTAGCGAATGTTTATTTAAAATAAATAAACACGTTATTTTAACTGCCTTACAATAATTAAAAGGAGTTTTACTTATAAATAATGCTTAGAATCAGGATTTTTTAAGATTAAAAGATAATCAGGATTGTAAAAAAAAAAGATTCAGACTTTCAGACTGTGACTTTTAAAATCTAAAATATATATTATTAATATATTAGTTTTATACATTAAAGTATTAGTTTTATACTTTTATTACACTAATTACACTAATAAATACAACATAAATCAACACAAATACTACGGACATAATAAATGAAACTAATTACACCACC
>JAYWHD010000131.1:0-2481 GCA_043777895.1 Betaproteobacteria bacterium
TTATGACGCAATAGAAGTATCAAAAACAAAAGATATTCCTTGCGATTATAAAGGTGCTATGGGTGTACCCATTACTTTTATGGATAAATATAATCCTGACCAATTTGAATTAATTAAATTTAGAAAAGGTAATGATGAAAAAGATTTGGTAATTAATGGAAAGTCACCTTATTTTAGAATTTTAATTAAGAACAAAAAAATATGAAAGACGATAACAAAATATTACTGTACACCACGCCTCAAGGTAATATTAATATCAGTGTACGCTTTGAAAATGAAACCTTTTGGCTTACACAGAAAATAATAGCTTCGCTATTTGGTGTAGAAGTACTCGCTATTAGCAAACATTTAAAAAATATTTATGCTGACGGTGAACTAGCAGAAAACACGACTATTTCCAAAATGGAAACTGTCGTAAATAGAGGGTTTAGAGGAGAGGTTTCAGAGGTAATGTTAAAATTTAACTTTTATAATATTTATACTAGTGTAGTAGCCTGTTCGTTTTACTGGTTACTTCTTAATTATTAGATTTCTTGTATCAGTGCTATTTGAACATTACCTAAAAAACCAATATTAGAGAGAGCGGGAATAGTGAGTACCAAGCAAATGGAATCACAAGTGAGTAAAATTTATTTAGAATTTGATGCAAACAGAAAGAAAGAGGAAGCCATAGCCGAAGATAAAATAGAGCAAGAAGCTATAAAAAAATTACTCAATAAAGTAAAGAAAAAAATAAAATGAATATAGAACTCAATAAAATAACGATAAGAGAACTATCAAAAAAATTTAAAGACAACGCAGAAAACGGTGTAACTGGTTTTGATGGCAAGTTGGATATACGCCCTCCTTATCAACGTGAATTTATTTATAAAGACAAACAACGTGATGCCGTCATTAATACAGTTATCAAAAAATACCCTTTAAATGTAATGTATTGGGCAGCCAGTAAAAATAACGCTTTTGAAGTAATTGACGGACAACAAAGAACTATTTCAATTTGTCAATATGTGAATGGCGATTTTGCATATCAAAACAGATATTTTCATAATCTTAAAGATGATGAAAAAGAGCAAATCCTAGACTATACATTGATGGTGTATGTCTGTAGCGGCACAGAAAGCGAAAAATTAGAATGGTTTAAGACTATCAATATTGCAGGCGAAAAATTAACTGAACAAGAGTTGCGTAATGCCGTTTATACAGGGGCTTGGGTTTCAAGTGCAAAAACTTATTTCAGTAAAACGACTTCTGCTGCTTCAAAAATTGGCAGCGATTATTTAAACGGTTCAGCCAATAGACAAGAGTATTTAGAAACTGTGATTGGCTGGATAAACGATGATGATAGCGATGATGGTATTAAACGCTATATGGCGAAACACCAACACGACCCAAATGCAACGGCCTTATGGTTATATTTTCAATCAGTAATGACTTGGGTTGATGCAACTTTTACAAATAAGCGTAAAAAATTTATGAGAGGCATTGCTTGGGGTTTGCTTTACAACACACATAAAGACCTGATGTATGACACTAAAGCCGTTGAACTAGAAACTGCTAAATTAATTGCCGATGATGATGTAGAAAAAAAGAGTGGCATTTATGCTTATATTTTGACAAGAGACGAACGGCATTTAGGTATTCGTACATTTTCAGACAGCGTAAAGCAAAAAGTATACGAAAAACAAGGACGCAAATGTATTATTTGCAAAAATGAATTTGATATATCAGAGATGGAAGGCGACCACATAACCCCTTGGAAAGACAACGGCAAGACAAGCGAAGAAAACTGCCAGATGTTATGCAAAAATGACAATAGACGAAAATCTGATAAATAATTTTTTAGTATTTATTTTAAATATTTACAATACAAATAGACAATATAAATAGACAAAACAAATAGATAAAGATACAAACAAACACAAACATATTAAATATTTATGAAAAAACTTGCATTTTTATTTCCTGGTCAAGGTTCACAATCAATAGGTATGATGTCAGGCTGGGCTGATAATCCAGCCGTTACACAAGCAATGACAACAGCTAGTAATGCTTTAAATGAAAATTTAAGTGACTTAATTGCCCACGGCACACCAGAACAATTAGGTTTAACGACTAATACACAGCCTGTTATGTTAGCTGCAAGTTATGCGGCATATCAAGCTTGGATTGCTGCTGGTGGGCAACAACCCACAATAATGGCAGGACACAGTTTAGGTGAATATACGGCATGGGTTGCTTCTGGTGCAATGAGTTTAGCTGATGCAATTCGTACAGTGCGTATTCGTGCCAACGCAATGCAGTCAGCAGTGCCTATAGGTGTGGGTTCGATGGCGGCTATTTTAGGCCTAGACTCAAATAAAGTACATGGTATTTGTGCTGCTATGTCAATCCAAACTGCCGTTGTTGAGGCCGTTAATTATAATGACCCAACACAAACAGTGATTGCGGGGCATACTTTAGCGGTTACGGCTGCTATTGAAG
>JAYWHD010000132.1:0-18964 GCA_043777895.1 Betaproteobacteria bacterium
GAAAAAGACTTAAGTAAAGAAATTAAACGCTTAGAAAAACAGATGTTAGACTATGCTAGAGATTTACAGTTTGAAAAAGCGGCACAGACCCGCGACCAACTAGCACGTATTAAGCAAGCAGTGATTGGGGTTTAGGCTTGAAATTCATCATTATTTTAGTAATTAAACGTCTAAGTAAAAGTCTGAATCAGAACTTTCAGAATTTAAGGATTTTTAAAATTTAAAATGTGTTTTAAATCCTGCTTTTAAATATTGTTTATTTAAGTATTATTTATTTAAGTATTGTTTATATAATAAAATACTTTCAAAACTACTAAAGTCATAAACTTAAAACTATGAATTTAAACTTATTAAGCGTAAAAAATGGCGTGAATGGCTAATATGTTCTTTAGCTTTTATTGTTGTAGGCACAATTTTTAGTTTTTCACCGACTCCTCAAAATCCTAACTATCATCAGTTTGCGGATTCGCGGAATATTTTAGGCGTTCAGAATTTTTTAAACGTAATTTCTAATGCGTCTTTTATATTTATTAGTATTTTTGGATTAACTAAATATTATCAAAGTAAATACTATCAAAGTAAATACTATCAAATAGTCAAAAATATTAAACAATCCTATTTAATTTTTTGTTTTAGCACATTATTAGTGGGTATCGGTTCTGCTTATTTCTATCATACTACTGCTGTATCCCAGTCATTTAATGAAATCTAAATATTTATGGGCGACCCTGTTCACTTATATTTTAGCAAAAGTGTAGAACACTTTGACTTACTTATTTATGAAGCTACAGGATTGATTAGTGGTCACAGTATCAAACATATTTTAGGTGCTATTGCTGTACTTTGTGTTATTTTTTCTTTTGAAAAATCAACTTCAAATAAAAAATAGTTTTATAAATTGCTAGGCATCACGACGGCGTTCAACAACAGCCAAGTGCTGAATGCCTAATACGACAAATAGAGTCGCAATTGGGTTAGATAAATTTTTAAACTCTACTGTTTTTAGTTCAGCCGACCACGCAGTTAATGCGGTTAATAATCGTCCAGCCACTTCAAATTCAATTAACTTTAAATCGCGACAATCACATACGACTATTGAGTTATCATGCAAACCTTTAGCAAGCTGATTAATTAAAGCATTGCCATCTGTACGTGCACCTTTAGAATGAATTTCACCTGACAACTTAATACTATCAGATCGATCAACAATTATGGTAGTAGAGGGTAGCTCACTATTTTTTTTAATAAACTGTTTTGCAGGCGATCGCCAAGAAGGCGGCGATAATTCGTACTGATTTGAAAAGCTTAAAGCGACACTATCAAATAGTACTTGCTGATTTTGCATCCGTAACATTTCTAAATACAGTAACCATAAGTGACCCGAAATACCTGCTTGTTTGTTTTGGATGAAAAAAGATAATTTTCCAAACAGTTGTTGAGTACCAATTAATTCTAACTGATATTCAGTGTTTTCAAACGCATTTAATACTCGCATTAATAACTCACAACCAAACCCATCGGTATAATTGATATTCGTTATATTGCCTACATCAATCCTAATATGCTTATGATGCAAAGCAATTACTTTAAGCTGTTCTAAGACGGGAACAATGCTAGAGTCTAGAATCTCACCTAAATCTAATATAGGAATATTGTCTAAAGCAATATGCTCTAATGGCTTAGATAGTTCCCAAGCAGGGGGGGATTTTTCGAACTTTGTTGCAAAATCAATAGCATATTGGTCAAAAGTATGTGAATCACCCTTATAGCGGAGTAAATCAAACAGTACGCGGTAAGCATTAAATTCGCTATTACCCAAAGAGTTTTTATCATTAAATGCGGTCAGTAATAAATTGATGGCTTCATCTAACTGCCCACTGGCATATAAAATCGACGCCTCTTCAACCGCAGGTGCCATACTAACTTCTTTAACTTCAATAATATCATTAAAATTAGTGTCACCCAAAATCAATGTATTTGAAACTTCAGGCATTATTGTGTAATTAGCATTTGTTTCTGCAGAAAATGTTAGCGTTGTTTCAACTTCCTTGAGTAAATTAACGCCTTTAGGAGGTGTAATACGGTTAAAACCCGCACGATTGGCGACCTGATTAGCTCTAGGGTGTAGACCAATATTTGCTGCTGCTGACCCCCGCAAATCCAAAGCAATTTCTTGCTCAATTGCATCAATGCGTGCAGCGGCAGCTTTTGCCATCGCCTTGGGATCAACCCCAATGGGTGAATTATAGCGATTTAGCCGTTCATCACTATTTTTTTGAATAGGTCTAGTTACTATTTTATCAGCTGGAATGGTTTGCATTTTGAGCAACTCTTTATTCATTCCTACGGTTGACTCACTCTCTTGAGACAGACTATTCTTATTCTTGAGTTTATTAAAGAAAGATAACATAGGTTAGCATAATTAGTGAATTTTACAATGATAAATAATAATAAATAAAATCTTAAATAGCAATTAAAATATATCAACGTATTTTTATTAAGTAATAAAAAATTAGACCACCTGTATTGTAAAGTAAATTAATAGTAAGGTTAATCTACTTAATCACCAAACATTTTTTGTTTCAATTCACGGCGTTGCTGTGCTTCTAGACTTAAAGTAGCTGTTGGACGTGCCAGTAATCGGCGTAAACCAATGGCATCGCCCGTTTCTTCACACCAACCATATTCACCACGTTCAATGGCCTCTAAAGCCTGTGAGATTTTTTTTAATAATTTACGTTCACGATCACGGGTACGTAACTCAATGGCATGTTCTTCTTCAATAGTCGCACGATCTACAGGGTCAGGTACAACTACATTGTCACGTAAATGTTCTGATGTGGCATCGGTATTGGCTAAAATTTCAATTCGCATACTTTCTAAAATAGACTGAAAATAATGTAACTGTGCCGTACACATATAATCTGATTCAGACATTGCTTGAATTTCAGCTAAAGTAGGAACGATATCTGTGGCTGTTAGAGTAGCAGTTGGAATTTTATTAGGTGCTTTTACACTTTTACTAGCTTTAATACTCGCAACCATAGGTTCATCTGTCTTACTTTTTTTACGTGTTTTAGTGATAGCGATAGTGGTATTTTTAGTGTTTAACATACTGTCCTCTGACTTTAAGTCATTGTATTAATAATATTGATTGTTACTTATTTACCTATTTACCTATTTACTTATTTACTTATTTACTTATTTATTGCATATATAAATTTAACACATAATTTTTTAAAGTATTTTTTTAAAAGTATCTTTTAAAGCAAACTTAATTTTTATTGTGAAGGTAAATCCATCAAAGTTAAATCTATCATTTGTAAATGTTGCAAAAACTGTTCAGCATTTTTAAAACCAACTATTTGGCTATGTTCTCCTAAAAACTGACCTGCTGCTGAATAAAATAAAACAGCTGGTGGTCCAAATAACTGTAAATTTTTCATAAGCATTTGGTCATCAATAGTATTTTTTGTCACATCAACTCTTAAGCGTTTAAATTTTTTTAAAACTTGTTGAACCCTTGAATCAGTCAGTGTTTTTTGTTCAAACTCAATACATGATACACACCAATCTGCATAAATATCTACTATGTAGGGTAAGGTATTTAAATGACTATTATCATGTAATAATGTCATTAAATTTGCACTAGAGACAGTTTCAAACACTATTGACTTTTCAGTTGAGTGAGACGGTGATAAAACTAAATTGCCTAGCGGACGTTGTATGTTAGTATGTCCCATAGCAATACCTAAAATAATTGCGAATACCCAACACAATATACACAAAGCCACACCTTTAAATAAACGTGCCGAACGAGTCAACAAGTGTTGAGTATCATGAAACGCCCCTAAATGCTCCGCTAATAATAATAGCAAAACTATAAAAATCACGCTAAACAATAATGGTGATATAAGTGATTGTAAACTCCATAACGCAACTAATAATAATAAAATACCCAAAGTGTAACTAATTTTTTGCATCCAAATACCTGATTTGGGTAGTATATTTGCTCCGCAAGTTGTAATCAGTACCAGCGGCAGTCCCATACCTAATGACAAACTAAACAAAGCCAGTGCACCTTTTAAGGCATCTTGTGTCTGTGAAATAAACAATAAGATGCCTGCTAAAGGTGGTGTTACACAAGGCGATACAACCACTGCTGATAATGCCCCCATAATAAATAAAGCAATATAATTACTTTTTGATATATTTGATATATTTGATATATTAGTTTGAGAATCAATAGTGAGTTTATTACTTAAATATACTGATTGTAAATATGTGTTTAAGCGAGTCTGTAAAAATTCTGGTAAATGCAAATAATACCAGTTAAATTGTGCACCAGCCATCATTACCATTAACCCAGCAAAAACTATTAACACCCAAGGTTGCTGCAAAAAACCACCCAGTCCGACACCTGCTAGACCAGCCAAGATACCTAAACTAGTATAACTAAAGCACATTCCAAGTAAATAAGTTACTGAACGTTGAAAAGAATGTAATGTAGTTAGTACCTGTTCATTTTTTTTATTGAGTACCATTGCTGAAACAATTGGAATCATGGGTAAAACACAAGGAGTCAATGCTAATAATATACCTAAAATAATAAACTCTAACGCCCATAACCATACTGGCTGTGTATACATTAATTGTGTAATAGTAGAAGTTTGACTAGTTATATCAATAATTTTAGCCGTGTTTTTTTTTTCTAAATTATTAGATAAGGCAGATGACTGCTGCAAATTAGATACAGAAACTTCGTGTAAAGGGTCTTTTTTTAATTCCGTAATTGTACCCTGCACTTGTTGTACATTAAAACTTATTTTTTGAATACGTGGTGGATAACATAGCCCTAAATCTGCACACCCTTGTGAATAAATAATTAAAGACAATGGCAAATTTAATAACTGAACTTCTTTATTTTTAGTAATTTGAAGCGGCACAGTAATAGTTATCTGGTCACGATAAATAAACATATCTTTTTTAAAAGTCTCATCATAATATAAAATAGCTTTAGGAAGAACAGGCGACAATATTTTAAAGATAGGTTTATTTAAAACTTTATAACTAATAGGTGCTTGATTTTTTTCTGCTACATTTAGTATTATTTTTATTTTTTCTTGATAAAGATAATATTTAGGTTCTATTTTAAAGCTAATATAAATCAAATCATTTTGACGACTAGCAGTGGTTTTAAAAGCTATTTCAGCTGGCAAAGGTTCGCTTGTCTCTGATAAATCATCGGACTTATTTTGAGCAGCTAAAGAAGAAAACCAAGACTTACTTTGATACAAAGTAGGTACAGTACTACTATTCGCCCAAACAGTGGGTATAACCATATTAAAAATAACCAAGGTTATAATCAATACTATAAGTACAATTATTTTTTTTATATATTTGATAATTAGGTGTAGTTGCATATTAACAATAAATTATTAGTTATTATTCATTAGTTATTATTCATTAGTCATTAATTATAATTCATTAATTATTATTAATTAATTATTAATCCTAATATTTAAGTTAAAGATATTACCGTTTAAAATTAGTTATAATCAAAAAAAAACGTCTATAACTTATTTTTAATACTAATAAAATAGCAACTTAAATGATAACAAATATAGAATATTAGTATATAAACACCATTGTATTTAAGCTATGATAAAACCTAATCTTTAAAAAATATTTAAATGAAAAAAGCCAGCATATACTGGCTTTTAGTCTATGTATTAAAAATACAAATTAGGTTATAACTATTTTACTTGTATCATCTTCAACTAAAAACATATATGCCATAGGTGCTTTATCACCATGACGAAAGCCATTTTTCAAAATGCTCGTATAACCACCGGGGCGTTTAGAAAAACGTGGCCCTAAAACTGTAAATAATTTTGTAACTATTGCATCATCACGTAAACGAGAGTGTGCCAAACGGCGGTTAGCCAAGGTATCTACTTTAGCTAAAGTAATTAGAGGCTCTACTACGCGGCGCAGCTCTTTTGCTTTAGGCAAAGTAGTGTTAATTGCCTCGTGTTGTAATAGAGAGATAGACATGTTACGTAACATGGCTAAACGATGACTGCTAGTGCGATTTAACTTACGTAATCCATTACCATGACGCATACTAATACCTTTAAGTGTTAATTCAGCTTCTTCTATCTACTAAATTAAATAACAAGTAGCGGAGCCGTTTGCTGCGAATAAAAAAGAAGTAAATGGCAGCACAATATACTTCAGTTTAGCTAAAAAAACATAGCTACTATTAAAAAATCACTCAAACTAAACATTTACAGGCGGCCAATTAGATATTTTCATACCCAGTGTTAAACCACGTAAAGCTAAAACTTCTTTAATTTCATTCAAAGACTTACGGCCTAAATTAGGTGTTTTTAATAATTCATTTTCTGTCTTAATGACCAAATCACCAATCATTAAAATATTTTCAGCTTTTAAACAATTAGCCGAACGAACCGTTAATTCTAAATCATCTACAGGTTTAGATAAGACTGGATCAACTTCTATACCTACAACTGGCGTATTAAAAGATTGTACAATACCTTCTAAAGAAGCAAAAACAGCTACTTGTTCTACCAGTACTCGTGCAGCTTGCTTAACAGCTTCTTCTGGGGTGATTGAACCATTTGTCTCTATGGTCATTACTAATTTATCTAAGTCAGTGCGTTGCTCAACACGGGCAGTATCAACCTCATAACTTACTTTCTTAATTGGGCTGAACGATGCGTCCATGACAATTCTGCCGACTTTAGCTGAATGGTCATCACGGAAGGCTCGTAAGTTACCTGGCACATACCCACGGCCTTTTTCAACACGAATTTCTAGTTCTAAGCTACCACCTGACATATGAGCTAATACATGATTCGGGTTTAAAATTTCAACATCATGCGGAAGTTCTATATCAGCAGCAGTAACAACCCCTTCACTTTTTCTATTAATAGTTAGGGTAACATCATCACGATTATGCAGTACAAATACAACGCCTTTAAGGTTTAATAAAATATCTACAGCATCTTCTTGAATGCCATCAATAGTTGAGTATTCGTGTAGTACACCCGTAATAGAAACTTCGGTAGGTGCATATCCTTGCATAGAGGAAAGCAAAATACGACGTAAAGCATTGCCTAGAGTGTGGCCAAAGCCTCGCTCTAGCGGCTGCAAAACAACTCTTGCACTGTAAAGACCTAAGGCTTCAACTTGAATGTTTTTTGGCTTAAGCAAAGCATTGTTCAGCATAGAGACATCCTTATAGGGAATAATAATAGCTACAGTATAAGCAGCGTAATTTAATATTGAAACATAATATTTTAGCACACCTTAAAAAGATATGGCTAGGGGGTTGTAATTAGGCTTAATCTATCTAATTAATAAAGTCTATTACTTAATTGATATTTACTTACTTTAAAGTAAAAAACGCCAAGGTTTCACGAGTTATTTTGGGATAGCACTTTATTAATGAATATAAAATGCGAAAGTGCAGATGAATACTTAACTTACTAAATAATCACCTACATTTTAGTCGTCTACATTTTTATATTTTCTAGCAACCAATTAAATAGAAATTTTAACGAGAGTACAGTTCAACAATCATACTTTCGTTAATTTCTTGGGCAACATCTGTGCGGTCTGGGACTTGTTTAAATGTACCTTCTAATTTAACCGCGTCAATAGAAACCCAAATTGGGATGCCTGATTGTGCAGATAAAACTAATGCTTCAGCAATACGGGTTTGTTTCTTAGCTTTTTCACGAACAGAGATAACATCACCTGTTTTAATATGTATAGAAGGGATATTAGCGGTTTGCCCATTTAAAGTGAACGCTTTATGGCTTACTAACTGACGCGCTTCAGCACGAGTAGAAGCAAAACCCATTCTATATACTACATTATCAAACCGAGACTCTAATAAACTAATCAAATTTTCACCAGTATTGCCACGCTTTTTATCAGCAGCTTCAAAGTAGCGACGAAACTGTGATTCTAAGATACCATACATACGCTTGGCTTTTTGTTTTTCACGTAATTGCAAACCGTAGTCGCTAGTGCGAGCACCAGATGTTTTTCCGTGTTGCCCAGGTTTGGTCTCATGCTTACACTTTGAATCGTAAGAGCGACGAGAAGATTTCAGTGATAAGTCTACGCCTTCACGGCGTGATAATTTTAATTTTGGACCTAAATAACGTGCCACAATGGACTCCAATTGATGTTTAAACTTTGAACGCTACTAACAAAACATATGTTGTATTATAAATATATGTTGTAGAAACTGTAAATAAACGTGCTAAACGGTGGTCTTATAGGGTATTACAACAATATTGAGGTTGTAACAGGGAATTTTAATACTAGATTTTATTATTAATTAAATACGGCGACGTTTTGGGGGACGGCAACCATTATGAGGCATAGGTGTTACATCAGTAATAGATGTGATACGAATACCTAATGCACTCATTGCACGAACAGCAGATTCACGACCAGGCCCAGGACCTTTTATTTCAACGTCTAGACTCTTAAGACCATACTCTAAAGCCAAACGACCCGCTTTTTCAGCAGCTACTTGCGCTGCGAACGGCGTTGATTTACGTGAACCTTTAAAACCTGACCCACCAGCGGTTCCCCAAGACAATGCATTTCCTTGACGATCTGTAACAGTGACTATAGTATTATTAAAAGAGGCATGCACATGAAGCACACCTTCAGACACCTGTTTTCTTACTTTGCGACGAGCACGTGCTGCCGCAGTTGCTTGCTGTTTAGCCATGATTAATAACCTTGATTAAGTTCTATAGTTTATTTTTTTAGCGCGATACCACTTTTACGAGGTCCTTTTCGGGTGCGAGCATTAGTTCTAGTACGTTGACCGCGAACTGGAAGCCCTTTTTTATGCCGTTGACCACGATAACAACCTAGATCTATTAATCGTTTAATAGATAACTGCAACTCGCGGCGTAGGTCACCCTCAACGGTAATAGTAGTTAGTTGTTCGCGAACTTTTTCTAGTTCACTGTCTGTTAAATCTTTGATTTTTTTAGTGTTAGAGATACCTGTCGCATCACAAATTTTGCGTGCTGTTGGTTTACCTATACCATAAATCGCTGTTAGACCAATCTCAGCATGCTGATGACCTGGAATATTTATACCTGCAATACGTGCCATGTTGTGTCCTGTATGGTTCGTCTAATTAACCTTGACGCTGCTTATGTCTCGGATCTGTGCAAATTATACGCACAACTCCGTGACGCTTAATTACTTTGCAGTTGCGGCAAATCCGCTTTACTGAAGCCATTACTTTCATATTTTTTCCTAATCTATTTAGCTCTAAATACAATACGTGCCCTAGTTAAATCATAGGGTGTAAGCTCTACTGTTACTTTATCACCAGGTAAAATTTTAATATAATTCATACGCATTTTACCTGAAATATGTCCCAGAACGGTATGCCCATTTTCTAATTTCACACGAAATGTAGCATTGGGCAAATTTTCTAAAATCTCACCTGCCATCTGTATAAAATCATCTTTTGGCATATTTAATAGTCTTTTTTGTTTAACGGTTTTAGGTTGACAGCCAAATATTTTTAATTTTTAGTTGGTTAATTAGTATTATTACTGACGATATTATTACTACGTTTTTTAGTATAAATCTTCAATTTTTAAAACTAATTCTATGGCTTAAAATTGTATTTTTTTAGCTGTGGCTCATATTGTTGATTTAAAATAAAGTTTTGTATTTGAGCCCAAAAATCCATTGCAACTACTACAATAATCAGAAGAGAAGTGCCACCAAAGTAAAAGGGGACTTTCAATTTGACGCTTAGCAAGTCTGGTATTAAACAAACTAACACTAGATACAAAGAACCTGCCAAAGTTAAACGAACGAGGACTTTATCCATATAGTTTGCTGTGTTATCTCCAGGGCGAATTCCAGGAATAAAAGCACCGCTACGCTTTAAATTATCTGCAACTTCTTTACTGTTATGAATAAGTGCTGTATAGAAAAAGCAAAAAAATACAATCATGATAGCATAAAGAAACATATACAAAGGCTCACCGTGCCTTAAGGCATTAGCAATATCTTTCAGCCATCTTAAATTCTCATTAGCACCAAAAAAGTCAGCAATAGTTGCGGGAAATAAAATTATTGATGAAGCAAATATTGGAGGGATAACACCTGCAATATTTAACTTAAATGGTAGATGAGAAGATTGTCCACCATAAATTTTATTTCCTACTTGGCGCTTGGCATAATTTATGGTTATTTTTCTTTGAGCGCGTTCCATTAATACAACAAATGCGGTTACACCGACTATCAAAAACAGTAAAAGAATCGAAACTATGGGTAATAACGAACCAGAACTAATCATTTTTACAGTACTGCTCACCGCTGTAGGCAGCCCAGCAACAATTCCAGAAAAAATTATAATTGATATACCATTACCTAAACCACGTTCAGTTATTTGTTCGCCTAACCACATCAAAAACATAGTACCAGTCATTAGTGTAAGGATTGTAACCACTTTAAACCAAATACCTAACACAATCACTAATCCTGGTTGGGATTCCAAGAATACTGCTATACCAAAAGCTTGAAATGTACCTAAAATCAAGGTCAGATAGCGTGTATACTGCGTCATTTTCTTTTTACCAGACTCGCCTTCTTTTTTAATATCCTCTAGTGCTGGAATAATTGCACTTGATAGCTGCATGATAATTGAGGCAGATATATACGGTGTAATACCCAATGCAAATATACTAAAACGAGATAAAGCACCCCCAGAGAACATATTAAATAAATCTAATATTCCACCTTTATTTTGATTAAATAGCTGCTCTAATTGGCTAGGATCAATTCCTGGAACTGGAATATGCGTTCCTAAGCGATAGACGATTAAAGCAAACAACAAGAACCACAAACGAGACTTTAGCTCTGCAAAACGATCTGTTTTAGTAGTATTCACGGTATTTTTCACAGTAATATTAGCTTTCCACCTTACCACCAGCTGTTTCAATGGCAACTTTAGCGCCAGCCGTAGCACGGATACCACGCAAGATTAAAGCGCTACTGATTATTCCTGTGTTGACTACTTTAACGTGTCTAATTAATTGGCTTACTAAACCACTTGACTTTAAGATAGATAAATCAACAACACCATCAAACTGTGACAAGTCATTTAAGTTAATTTCACCAACGAACCGTGCAGTTAGTGAGGTAAAACCACGCTTAGGTAAACGTCTTTGCAAAGGCATTTGACCGCCCTCAAACCCGACCTTATGAAATCCGCCAGCGCGAGATTTCTGACCCTTATGACCACGACCAGCAGTTTTACCTAAACCAGAACCGATACCTCGTCCAACACGACGACGATCTTTTTTTGAACCTTCTGCAGGTTGAATCGTATTAAGTTTCATGCCACTCCTATATTTAAAGTATTAAGTTTAGCTTTAGTATGAATATATAACGGTATTATTATTGAGTTGGATTAATAACTTTTAATACTATTTTTACTAAAGAAATTTAATAGCGAACAGTACTAGTTACTAAGCTTGAACTTGAACTAGATAGCTAATTTTATTAATCATACCACGCACTTGAACAGTATCAATTAAGATAGAAGTACTATTCATTTTTCTTAAACCTAGACCTCGCACTGTAGCACGATGATCAATTTTACAGCCGATGGGTGAGCGGATTAATTTTACAATAAGTGTTTTTTGAGACATAGTTTTAACCTAAAATATCATGTACTGTTTTACCACGTTTAGCGGCGATATCAGCGGGTGTATGTAAACTGGCTAGACCAGATAAAGTGGCACGAACCATATTATATGGATTACTAGTCCCAATGCTTTTTGCTACCACATTACGAACACCCACTACATCAAATACAGCACGCATTGGACCACCAGCAATGACACCCGTACCTTCTGGTGCAGGAGACAACATAACTTTCGCTGCACCATGACGACCAATAACTGTATGGTGTAGAGTACCATTTTTTAGAGGTACTTTAAACATATTACGACGAGCCTCTTCCATTGCTTTTTGAACTGCAACAGGAACTTCTTTCGCTTTACCTTTACCCATACCAATAGTTCCGTTACCATCACCAACTACAGTTAAAGCAGCAAAACCCATTACGCGACCGCCTTTGACTGTCTTTGATACGCGATTAACAGCGATCATTTTTTCTTTTAAGCCATCACCTTGATCTTCGGCCGCTGTCGCTTTTGAATTTATTTTAGACATTAATTCACCTGTTAATACTGCTTAAAATTGTAAACCCGATTCACGCGCAGCTTCAGCTAACGCTTGAATACGGCCATGATAGCGAAAACCACCGCGATCAAATGCAACCTTGCTAATTCCAGCTGCCTTGGCACGCTCAGCGACTACTTTTCCAACCACACTGGCAGCGGCTTTATTAGAGCCATTTCCTGTCAATACAGCCTTAACACTAGCATCAAGCGTAGAAGCAGCTACCAAAGCTTTTGAACCATCTGCTGAAAATACCGTAGCATAAATATGCGTATTAGTACGGTGAACAGAAAGCCGATTAACTGACAAATCTAGAATGTGCAATCGGGTTTTTTTAGCACGACGTAAGCGTGCAGAGTTTTTATTAATCATTTAATTACCCGTACTTATTTTTTCTTGGTTTCTTTGATGACTACCACTTCATCAGCATAACGAACACCCTTACCTTTATAGGGTTCTGGTGGTCTATAAGACCTAATCTCAGCTGCAACTTGACCAACGCGTTGTTTATCAGCACCTTTGATTAAAATTTCTGTTGCCGTCGGTGTTTCAACTTTTATACCTGCAGGCATAGAGTGAACCACAGGATGGGAAAATCCTAGAGCAAGATTTATTTTATCGCCTTGAGCTTGAGCTTTATAACCAACACCAATCAAAGTAAGTTTCTTTTCAAAACCCTTCGTCACACCTATGACCATATTATTAATCAAAGCACGTAAAGTACCCGACATCGGGCTTGCTTGAGTAACTAGAGGTTCAAAAGTAACTTGGCTTGAATCAATAGAAACCTTAACGTTTTTATCAATTACTTGAGAAAGAGAGCCATTGACCCCTTTAATGGTAATAATACCTGCCTCGATACTGGCTGTGGCAGCACCTAGAATAACTGGATTTTTTGCGACACGTGACATACACTCTCCTTTATGCTACGTAGCAAATAACTTCACCACCCACACCTTGAGTGCGAGCATGACGATCCGCCATTACACCACGGGGTGTGGATACAATAGCAATACCTAAACCATTCATGACGGTCGGAATTTCATTTTTACCCTTGTATATACGCAAACCAGGCTTACTGATACGTTCTAAGCGTTCAATAACTGCTTTGCCAGCGTAATATTTTAGAGAAATAGTTAAACTAGCTTTTCCAGAGTCATGTTCAATGCTATAAGCATCTATATAACCCTCATCTTGCAATACTTTAGCTATTGCTATCTTCAGTGTAGAAGACGGCATACCGACAGTTTTTTTCTTGACTTGCTGTGCATTACGAATGCGAGTCAACATGTCTGCGATTGGATCGCTCATACTCATTTTGTACGTCCCTATATCTTTGTTGAGCTGCTTAATTACCAGCTTGCTTTAGTCATGCCTGGAACTTCCCCACGCATTGCCATTTCACGCAATTTGATTCGACTCAAACCAAATTTTCTAAATACACCACGCGGACGACCTGTAACAGCACAGCGACGACGCTGACGGGTTACATTTGAATTGCGGGGCAGACTTTGTAAAGCAACGCGAGCAGCATAGCGCTCTTCTTCACTTTTACTATTATCTGCAACTATAGCCTGTAGTAGTATACGCTTTGGGGCAAATTTTTCTGCTAACGATATACGTTTAATCTCACGATTGATCATGGATAGTTTTGCCATGGTCGCCTCAATTCTTAAATGGAAAATGGAACGCAGACAGCAATGCTTTACATTCGGCATCTGTTTTTGCACTAGTTGTGATTGATACGTTTAATCCACGAATAGCATCAATTTTGTCGTATTCTATCTCTGGAAAAATAATCTGTTCTTTGATACCCATATTATAGTTACCACGGCCATCAAAGGCTCTACCGGATACACCACGGAAATCACGCACACGCGGGAGGGACAAAGTCACTAATCTATCTAAAAACTCGTACATTACCTGCCCTCTTAGGGTAACCATACAACCAATTGGATACCCTTCACGAATTTTGAAACCCGCAATAGCTTTTTTAGCTTTAGTGACAACAGGCTTTTGTCCAGCAATTTTTGTTAAATCGGACACAGCAGCGTCTATGATTTTTTTATCATTTACTGCTTCTGATAAACCCATGTTTAGGGTTATTTTTTGTAACCTAGGCACTTCCATACTAGAGCCATAGTTAAACTGACCCATCATGGACGGCACTATTGTTGCAACATAGTGATCATAAAAACGAGACATTATTGGACTCCGATTTCTTGGCCAGAAGAACGATAAATACGAACTTTACTGCCGTCATCATTTAATTGAATACCAATGCGATCAGCTTTTCCTGAAAACGCATTATAAATAGCTATATTTGACTGCTGGATCGGCATTGATTTTAAAACAATACCTCCTAAATCATTAGCTGCTGGATTAGGCTTTTGATGTTTTTTAACTTGATTAACATTGCCTACTAAGAGTAAATTTTCATTGATACGCGCAGTGATGACACCACGCTTACCTTTGTCTTTCCCAGCAATTACAATAACTTCATCACCTTTACGTAACTTATTCATTACTCGTACCTTTAAATAACTTCTGGAGCTAAAGAAACAATTTTCATAAAACGCTCTGTGCGCAACTCACGGGTCACAGGACCAAAAATTCGTGTACCAATCGGCTCAAGCTTGGCATTTAGTAAAACTGCAGCGTTACCATCAAATTTAACTAAAGAACCATCGGGGCGACGCACACCTTTTGCCGTACGAACAACAACAGCACTGTACACATCACCTTTTTTGACACGACCACGTGGTGCAGCATCTTTAATAGTAACCTTAATAATATCTCCTACAGATGCATAACGACGCTTTGAACCACCCAGCACTTTAATGCACAAAATTTCTCGTGCACCAGTATTATCCGCAACTTGCAACCTTGATTCTGTTTGTATCATTTTTTTATTTCCAACTATCCGCAACACTGTGTTGCAAAGTTTTGGACCCTTACGGAAAAGACAATCTAAGACCGCTTCACTTAAGCTTATCAAGTTAATATTAACTATTGATTGAGCTGTAAGATTAGCAAAGAATATAATTCTATTCTAGTATTTTGGTTTTGTCAAATCTATACTGACTTTATAGTGATTTTATTCAATATTGTATTCAGTTTTATTTATTTTAGACCTTTTAAATACTAAGGTTGTACTATTAGAATCAGCTTTTGACCATTGATAACCCTCACTATCAAATTTTTTTAAACTATCAAAACTATTAATAGAGTGATTTAAAATAAACCGTACCATCATTCCACGTGCACGCTTAGTAAAAAGTCCAATTACTTTATGTATTCCATTTTTTTCATCTAAAAATACACAACTTATCACAGGTACTTTGAGCTTTTTGAGTTGAATCGCTTTAAAGTATTCATCACTGGCTAAATTAAGTACTGCTGAATGTTGATATTGTTCAAGGTCTTGATTTAAACGGTGTGTAATTTCTTCCCCCCAATATTGATATAAATTTTTATTATTTAGTATGGCTAAACGCGTCCCCATTTCTAAGCGATGAGGCTGTATTAAATCTAAAGGTCTTAATACACCGTATAAACCACTTAGTATTCGTACTTTGTTTTGCACCTCATTCCACTGCGTAATATTTAGTGTATTTGCATCTAAACCGTCATAAACATCGCCATCAAACATTAGTAAAGCACAATAAGCATTTAAATTATTTGCTTCATTTTGAAAATTTTGATACCTATGCACGTTTAAAGCCGTTAAAGCAGCCGATAAATTCATTAAATGAGCAATATCAGATGAATGTAGCTGCCGTAATTGATTAATTAATATTAACGCTTTGTCTTGGTCGCGCGGCAAGCTCGTTTGAACAGTTTGTGGCAGTTTGCGCTCAATATTTAAACTTTTGGCAGGAGACAGTACTAACAACATAATGCACCTTATTTTTTAAAAACAATACTTATTATAAAAATAATAACAAAAATAGATTATTGTAGGTACAGTGTGTGCAACAATAGCAGTTTAAAGTAAAAACGCGTAACAACAATCAATATTTAAATTGTTTAAATTGTTTAAATTACTAAATTATGACTATATTACACTCTGACACCTCACAATATAAATACCCTGTTTTCTTTACAGGAACGGGCAGTGAATATTTTAAAATATGGATTGTTAATCTATTATTAACAATCGTAACTCTTGGTATTTATTATCCTTGGGCAAAAGTACGTAAAAATAAATATATTTATAGTAATACATTAGTTGATGACGTAGCATTTAATTATTTAGGTACAGGCGGCGTATTACTAAAGGGAATGCTCATTACGGGTGTATTGTCAGCAATATATAACTTTGTTCTTAACAGTGGAAGTTGGTTGATATTTTCTATTTTTTCAACAATTATTGCCTTGCTAATACCGTGGTTAATATGGAAATCGTTTAGATTTAAACTAAGTATCTCCAGCTATCGGGCATTACCTTTTTCTTTTTTAGGTACATTAAAAGATGCCTATAAAACTTTTTTACCCGTGATTATATGCAATGTTATTTTTATAGGTTTTATATTTAATAGCACTAGTAATCTAGAATCTTTAAAGCATAATAATATAAAGCCTACTATGTCCGATATGTCCAATATTGCGATTACTTTTTCATTAGTATTTTTATCTATGTTTGCTTTAGTGCCATTATTTCATTTTTTTCTTAAAAAATATCAACACAATAATTATCAATGGGCTGGGTTACGTACACAATTTTATGCAACACCAAGGCAATTTTATAAGCAATGGTTTTTTGCTACTTTACCTTATTTGTGTATTATTTTAATAGGTATTATTGTTGCTGTTGCTGCTCCTGTATATACCGATTATGTTAATACAACTAAAGGCATTGTAGGAAGTAAAAGTATTTTTACAGATTCATTAGTAATGTCAATAGGTATACTTATATTATTAATATACTTAATAATACCCGCGATAAGCTCGGCAATATTTAACGCTAGACTTCAAAATCTTATTTGGAGTAATACACAAGTAAATGGCATTATTTTTAATAGTAATTTGCGTGCTAAAAGACTTTTTTGGTTATATATAAAAAACTCGCTATTAACTTTAATTACTTTAGGAGTATATTGGCCATTCGCAGTTATTAGTATCATTAAAGCTAAACTATCAGCAGTAACTATTATGACTGAACTACCTATTATGTATTTAGCTAGGCAAGAAATTACTAATAATAAAGAGCGTAATGCTGTAGGCGATGAAGTAGCCGACTTATTTGGTATTGATATTTCTTTATAAAAATATATAAAAAAACAATATATAAAATATAAAATATAAAATATAAAATATAAAATATAAAAAAAACAAAAATATAAGTATATATATTATTTAATAAGGTATTTATTGATGAGTTCTAAAACTAATATTAAAGATATTGCCGATAATACTAATAATACTGTTGAAAAAATTAAAGATACCCCTATTTTAGAGGTCTATGGTGTGCTTTATGATGGTATATCAGCCATTCCACGCCGTGTTATTTTGACTATACTAGATGGTCAAATAATTTTTAATCAAGAAATAAGCGTACACTTTAAAGCTATAGTAGAGCCCATAGTAGATACACTACCTTTTTATGAATATAGACAAGCGATTAATAGCGTAGATTTTGGATTTTCTACACAACAGGGTATTCGTTTAATATCATTGCTTAATAATGCACAATTTCAAGCTGATGATACTAATATTTTGAATGCTTATTTGGCAGAACGTTGTATAAGTAATAGTATTATTGATAAGCTGACTACCAAATGGCGTTGGGTTTTTGTATGTGCCATAGCAATACTTGCAATCGTTGCTGTGCTATATCAATGGGGTATTCCTTTCGGTGCGAAAATTGCAGCCCCTTTTATTCCAAAAACAGTTAAAAATATTTTAGGTGATACGGCCTTAAAATCTTTAGATAAATATGTTTTTAAACCAAGTACGGTTGAAAAAAATGAACAAGCACTTATTCAGCAACAATGGAATAAAACTTTAACATTGGCATATCCTAATAAAAATTATTTTGAACACAAGGTATTATTTAGAGCAATGATTCTTCGTAATAAAAACATATCCAACGCAATGGCATTGCCTAATGGTACTATTATCATAACTGATGGATTGTATACCCTATTAAAGGACAAGCCAAATGCAATTATGGGTGTGTTAGCCCACGAGTTAGGCCATTTAGAACACCATCACAGTATGCGATCGTTTTTAGAATTTTCTAGTTTAGGGGCAATATCTGCTTTATTATTGGGCGACTATACAGTATGGACGAGTCAAATACCCTTATTTATAGGGCAAATGAGATATAGTCGCGGGCATGAAAGTGAAGCTGATAATACCGCCATTAAAATTATGCAAGCGGCTAAAATTAATCCTGCTGAACTCGCTTTATTTTTTGAACGTGTAACGAATCAAAGTAAAAATACTTTAAGTACTGTGTCACCAGAAAGCTCTAAATATTCCACGGCGAATAAAGATATTAAAAATACTGAAAATAAAAATATCGAAAATAATATATTTGATTACGCATCAAAATGGTTAGAAAAAATATCTCTGCCTGACTTATTGAAAAGTCATCCTAATAGCGAAGAGCGTATGAAAAAATTACGCGATGCGGGTTTATAAAAAATAATATAACCATACAAATACTATAAGTAGTAATACAAGT
>JAYWHD010000133.1:0-2439 GCA_043777895.1 Betaproteobacteria bacterium
CGTTCATACTGTAAATAAGCCGTTTCAAAGGCTTGACCATATTTATCATGTAAGTCAGGGCAGTCGCTGGGGCTAAATAGTGTCCATTCGCCGCCTTGAATGACACGCTTCATAAATAAATCTGGAATCCAGTTAGCGGTATTCATATCGTGTGTACGGCGGCGTTCATCGCCTGTATTTTTACGCAACTCTAAAAACTCTTCAATATCTAAGTGCCAACTTTCCAAATAACAACAGACCGCACCTTTGCGTTTACCGCCTTGATTAACCGCAACTGCCGTGTCATTGACGACTTTTAAAAAGGGGACAACGCCTTGACTTTGTCCATTAGTGCCTTTAATCCAGCTGCCCATCGCACGAACGGGTGTCCAGTCGTTGCCTAAGCCGCCTGCAAATTTAGCCAGTAAGGCATTTTCTTTTAAAGCATCAAAAATACCTTCTAAGTCATCGGCTACCGTTGTCAAATAACAGCTAGACAGCTGGCTACGTAATGAACCGCTATTGAATAAAGTAGGCGTTGATGACATAAAGTCAAATGACGATAATAGGTTATAAAACTCAATCGCACGGTCTTCGCGTTTATCTTCTTTGAGTGCTAAACCCATTGCAACACGCATAAAAAAAGCCTGTGGCAATTCAATACGGCATTTTTGAATGTGTAAAAAATAGCGGTCATATAAAGTTTGTAAGCCTAAATAACTAAACTGTAAATCGCGTTGAGCGTCTAGGGCAGCGCCTAATTTAACCAAATCAAATTCAGCCAATACGGGGGTTAATAAATTAGCTTGAATGCCTTGGGCGATATATTTAACAAAATAATTTGGATAGCGGCTAGCCATTGCTTCGTAGGCAACTTCTTCGCCTAATACTTCGTGACGAATGGTGTGCATTAATAGCCGTGCTGTGACTCGGGTATAGTCGGGGTCGGTTTCAATTAAACTGCGTGCCGCTAAAATACTGGCTTTATGAACTTCGGCAAGCGGTACACCATCATAAATATCCCGCAAAGTTTGCATCAAAATAGCGTCAGGATTGACGTGGTTGCCTAGTCCAGCACAAGCGCTCACCATTAAATCGTGTAAATAATTTAAATCTAAAGGACGTAATGTGCCATTGTCTAAAACATTTAACTTAGGGGCAGAGGCTTTTAGTTTTGAACTGCGTTCTTTAGCTTTTGCTTTGGCGGCACGTTCTGCTGCGTGTTTTTCACGGTACAGTACAAAGGCACGGGCGACAGCGGGTTCGCCAGTACGCATTAAACTCAATTCAACTTGGTCTTGAATATCTTCAATGTGCATTGTACCACCCGAAGGGCGGCTGCGTAACAAAGCCGTAATAACGGCTTGGGTAATTTCACTCACCTGTTCACGTACCCTTGCACTGGCTACCCCTTGCCCACTATTAATGGCTAAAAAAGCTTTAGTAACGGCTAAACCAATTTTGGCAGGTTCAAATGCCATAACCGCACCATTACGACGAATTACATGGTAATGGTCATAGGTTTCTTGCTGATTATTAGGCGTATTGAGCAAATGAATGCCGCCTAAATGGCTGGGTATTTGATGAGTATAATTAGCTTGTAATTTTGACGGGGGGGTATTTGGCATTGTATTTCCTGTAGTATATGTATTATTTATAGTATTATTTAATATATTTATATTATTTATAGTATTTATAGTATTTACTATATTTATAGTGTTTATTATGTTTATTATGTTTATATTTAATCTTGAATGGGTTTTGCTATACACTGCAAGGGGTGTTCATTGCTTTTAGCAAAAGTTAGCACTTGCTTAACTTTAGTCAAAGCAATTTCTTGAGTATATATACCACAAACGGCTTGACCGTTTTCATGGACGGCTAACATAATTTCTATTGCTTCCTCATTCTGTTTATTAAAATATTTTTTTAACACCAATACTACAAAATCCATAGGTGTATAGTCATCATTAATGAGCGACACTGCATAATGAGCAGGCGGCTTTAATAATTCATACTCATCTTCATATTCCAACAATTCAACACCGTGACCTTCTTCATCATAAAAATAAGGTTGCTGGATAGTATCATTTTTTTGAATGTTATTGAAAATTTTATTCATAGTAATTGAATATAATTGAGTATTATTATAATATATATGTTAATTTAATTTAAATATAATATTAGTGCAATAAAAAAAGGCAAAATTAATTATTTTGCCCATGATAATAAGTATAAACTATTTTTTAGTATCAATTAAATAGATAGTTTAAATTGTTATCTATATATAAATAGACTTCTTTCAAAACTGTATTTATACGAGAAAGCTTTGATTTTAAAAGCGGTTTATTCTATAAATAATGCTTAGAATCAGGTTTTTTAAGATTAAAGGATAAAACAGGATTAAAATCTTTAAAATCCTTAAATTCTAAAAATCTTGATTCAAACTTTAAGTTTTAA
>JAYWHD010000134.1:0-6665 GCA_043777895.1 Betaproteobacteria bacterium
ATTTATAATATTTATAATATTTATAATATTTATAATATTTATACTTTACTAATACTTGCGTAATTTTTACGCATACAGTTGTGTGACCTGTTACCGTTACACGTGCAACTTGCTGGTCGCGGTAGTTGCTGTTTTGAAAGATTGACTATGAAAATTTCTGTTACATCACGCACATTGCAAGGTACGGGTGCGAGCCGCCGTTTACGCAATGCAGGTAAAACAACGGGCATTGTATATGGTGGTAATGCTGCACCTGTTATGATTGAATTAGAGCATAATGCTTTGTTTCATGCACTTCGTAAAGAAGAGTTTCATGCCTCTGTTTTAGAGTTAGACATTGATGGTGTTGTTCAATCGGTATTGCTACGTGATTACCAAATGCATCCATTCAAGCCGTCAGTATTACATATTGATTTCCAACGCGTTGATATGACCAAAGAAATTAGCAAAAGTGTGCCATTGCATTTTACGGGTGCTGATGTATCACCAGCAGTAAAATTGTCAGCATCAACTATTAGTCATGTGGCTACTAAACTGACTGTTGTCTGTTTGCCTACGAATTTACCGCAATTTATTACGGTTGATTTATCAGCAATTGAAGCAGGAAAGTCATTGCATGCCGCTGAAATACCTTTACCTGAAGGTGTACGCGCTGTCATCAAAGCGAAGACTAACCCTGTTATTGTTTCTGCATCAGCACCTGCGGTGATTGAAGCTACAAAATAATTAATTTTATAAGTAACCCAATAGTGTAAACATTAAAAACAATGATAGTTTTTTGAATACTTACTTAAAAATAAGTATTCAAACATTACAAAGCCACTAATTAAGTAAATTAGTGGCTTTTATTATAGTGGTAGTTTTAATAGACTAAAAGCTGTCTAAGCGACTGGGCGTCCAGCCTGGCGGCTCTATGTATCCTCTCCACTTATAGCTAGAGTCTTCTGTTGTACCTGACCAAAATAACTTACCAGAGTTACGCCAAGGATCTAGTACGATACCTTGATTGAACCCAGCACCTTTAGCCGTAGCGACTAAAGTACTGTGTTCACGCCATTCGCTGCCTTCATTGGCAATGCCCCAGTGCCAATCAAAGCTATTTAAATTTAAGCCACGCATTCTTTGCCGCATTGCATAAGCCCAATCAATACATAAACCATATTCACGCTTATCAGAATTACGTAAGTAATTATTGATTAAAGGCGGCGAACTTACATTCCATACATTTGCTAAATACATAGGGTATAAATGTGCTTCGCGGGCTAATACCGCTGCATCAGTAGCACTAACTTTTGGATCTAATGCTTTTAGTGCTTTGGCTAGTCTATTAATGCTGACACGTGTTGCTGCGTCCAAAGTAGCTGCTTCAGTAAGTCCATAACCCGATGTTTTGATACCTTCATAGCGTACAGGTGTTCCGCAAGCAGTTAATACAACTACTGAACACAGAAGAGTTAGTGGTTTAAAGGATTTAAAAGACTTAAATAATTTAGGATAAAGCATTGTTAAAGTAGTTTCAAAAAGTGAATAATAAAATAAAATAAATTTAAATAATATTAAATTAAATAATATCAAATTAAATAATATCAAATTAATTTGATTTAAATACCATACTGCTGATGGTATGCAAATAGTGCCGCACGGTGGTGAGTTAAATTAATATTGTCTGTATTAATTAATAAGTCCATTAAGTTATTTAAATTAGCAATCGCATAAACAGGAATGCCATAACGGTCTTGTACGGCTTGTACTGCACTATGACTGTCAATATCAATGGCGTTACCACTGCGTTCCATACGGTCTAATGCAATTAATACGGCAACAGGTGTTGCCCCCGCCGCTTTAATTAAGGTAATACTTTCAGCAACTGATGTTCCCGCTGAAATCACATCATCAACAATAACAACGCGTCCTTTTAAAGGTGAACCTACTGTTATACCGCCTTCACCGTGTAATTTAGCTTCTTTACGGTTATAAGCGTAAGGAATATTTTTACCTTGAGCAGCCAAGGCACAAGCCACACCTGCTACTAAGGTGATTCCTTTATAGGCTGGGCCAAACAGCATATCGTAAGCTAAACCATTTAATTGTGCTAGATTCAAAGTGTCGGCATAAAATTTTGAGAGTTGCCACAGACTCATACCATCATTAAACAAGCCTGCATTAAAAAAATAAGGTGAGCTGCGGCCTGCTTTAGTAGTAAATTGACCAAATTTTAAAACATTGGTATCTAAAGCAAATTGTAGAAATTTTATTGGAATATTAGTGGAGTCAAATAGTTTCATAGAGCTTAAAGATAATATTATAAAAACAATATTTTAAATGTAGTATTGTAAATATAGTATTGTAAATAATTACACACACGCGATTGTAAATAGTTAAGTATTGCTACTTAAGCACCGACTTTTTTCCCACTAAACAGACCCAGCCATCTTGTGAATGCCATACAGCAATATTTGGGATAAATTCGCGGTAAACAGCTAATACCTCGTCAGCTTGACGTACTAATACACCCGATAAAACAATATTTCCTGTTGCTGCAACGGCTTGACACAAAATGGGGGCAAGCATCTTTAAAGGATTAGTCAAAATATTAGCAATCACTACATCATAGTGTGCAAGTGTTATATTAGGCAAATGCCACGTACTATGCACACAGTTGTTTTGTAGTGCATTGGCAATACTTGACTGTACAGCTTGTGCATCAATATCAATGCCCAGCACGCAACGAGCACCTAGTTTTTCCGCAGCGATGCCTAAAATACCGCTACCACAGCCATAATCTAAAACGCTTGCTTGTTGTAAATACGTTTTATGCGTATCTAACCATTGTAAGCAAATATGCGTAGTCGGGTGTGAACCCGTGCCGAAAGCCAAGCCAGGGTCAAGTTCTAAACGCAAAGCTTGCTTGGGTACTTGTATATTTAAAGTATGGCTGACTTTATGCCATGATGGCACAATCCACAAATAGGGACTAATTTCAATAGGCGGGAACTGACTTTGTGTCAAACGTACCCAATCTAATTGCGGTATTAAACGTAATGCATAATCGGGCAGGACATCGTTGTATAAATCAGTGGCTTGTTTTAATAGACTAGGTAAATCGTTTAAATCAGCGACACTAGCAATGATAGTATTTAAAGCCCACGCAGGAATAACAGGCTCTAGACCAGGCTCACCAAACAAGGGTTGCTCTTGTTCAGTTAAAGCATTCGCATCTTCTATGACAACAGACACTGCACCAGCCCATAGCAATGCATCGGATAATTCTTCAGCACGGTCTTGGTGAATTTCAAATACTAGCTCATGAAGCTCGGTGATTTGACTGTGTTGTAAATCATTCATAGTGGTTGGTAATTTGATAACTTATTTGTATGTTTATTAATTAAGCAGTGAGGGTTAAGTAAAGGTTAAGTAAACATTATTTTTTAGCCAGTTTCTTTTCAAGATAATGGATATCTGTGCCACCTGCTATAAAGTAGCTATCATCTAATAAAGTTTGATGCAAAGGAATATTGGTAGATATACCATCAATCACCGTTTCGCTTAAGGCAATGCGCATACGTGCGATGGCTTGCTCACGGGTATCACCGTAACTTAATAATTTAGCGACCATACTGTCATAATGGGGTGGTACAGTGTAACCTGTAAAAATATGGCTATCTACACGTATTCCAGGGCCGCCTGGTGCGTGCCAAGTCGTTATTTTTCCTGGGCTGGGCGTAAATTTAAAAGGGTCTTCAGCATTAATACGACATTCAATGGCATGGCCTTTGATTTGAACATCGCGTTGACGAATAGTCAGTTTTTCACCAAATGCAATTTTAATTTGTTGTTGTACGATGTCTATACCTGTTACTAACTCGGTGACTGGGTGTTCTACTTGAACGCGGGTATTCATTTCAATAAAGAAAAACTCACCGTTCTCATATAAAAACTCAAACGTACCTGCACCGCGATAGCCCATTTTCCGGCACGCATCAGCACAGCGTTCACCAATGCGTTCAATTAATTTACGCGGAATACCTGGGGCAGGGGCTTCTTCCAGTACTTTTTGGTTGCGGCGTTGCATAGAGCAATCGCGTTCACTTAACCAAATAGCATTTTTATAGCTATCAGCTAAAATTTGAATTTCAATATGACGCGGATTTTCAAGGTACTTTTCCATATAAACAGTACCATTATTAAAAAAAGCCGCTGCTTCAGTTTTAGTTAAACTAATTGAGTTAAGTAAGGCAGCTTCAGTATGTACTACACGCATACCCCGCCCTCCGCCCCCGCCTGCTGCTTTAATAATAACGGGATAGCCTATTTTTTTTGCAACACGCATTAACTCTTTAGGGTCATCACCTAACGCACCTTCAGAGCCAGGTACTGTGGGAATACCCGCTTTAATCATTGCTTGTTTAGCGGATACTTTATCACCCATCAAGCGAATATTATCGCCTTTAGGGCCAATAAATACAAAGCCGCTTTGTTCAACACGGTCAGCAAAGTCAGCATTTTCACTTAAAAAACCATATCCTGGGTGAATAGCTTGTGCATCGGTAACTTCTGCTGCGGCAATAATACGTGGAATATTTAAATAACTATCTTTGGACGAAGCTGGTCCAATGCAAACAGATTCATCGGCTAAAGAAACATACTTAGCTTCACGGTCAGCTTCAGAATGTACGACTACGGTTTTAATGCCCATTTCTCGGCAAGCACGTTGAATTCGCAAGGCAATTTCGCCGCGATTAGCGATAAGAATTTTTTGAAACATGTAAATCTCGCTCTGAATCTTATTGTAATAAGGTAAATTTTGAAGTAAATAGGTGGGTATTTTAGTTAAAAAATTTAATTAAGTGTTTTAATTAACCCTAAATAAAGCTTGCCCAAACTCTACAGGCGTACCATTTTTAACTAATATTTCAACAATAGTGCCTTCAATACCGGCTTCAATTTCATTCAGTAACTTCATGGCTTCAATAATACAAACGGTTTGATTGGCTTTAACTTCAGTAGCAATACTGACAAAATCAGCTTTATCAGGGCCTGATGCAGCATAAAAAGTACCTACCATAGGCGACTTAATTATTTTTTCTTCAGTAATCGTTGGTTTAACAGTATGTTTAGCTGCTACATTTGAGTCTGTTAATATTGCTTCTGAATTTAAAGACTGTGCCGGCATTTGCTGTGGCGGCGGTGTATTCAACATCACGGTGTGATTTTGGGGTGCGTTATAGCCTTTTACAATTTTTATTTTCTCTTCGCCTTCAGTCACTTCAAGTTCGGTAATATTTGATTCAGCGACCAAATCAATCAACATTTTTAGTTTATGTAAATCCATATTTATTCCTATAAATGACTGTAGTTTATACGCGTACACAATAATTAATACGCTATTGAATCTACTATTTTAAAACAAAACGAGATTTTTACGGTGTCGGAAGCTTTTTTAACCATTTTAAAACGTCTGTAGCACTTACTTTACCTATTTTTTGCCCAACTATTTGTCCATTTTTATCAAATAATACGGTAAATGGTAGTACACCGCTTTGATTACCCAGTGCTTTAATAAAGTCAATCGGAGCTGAATTAGCCTCTAATAAAGGAAAGGATGTTAATGTCTTACTGGCAAATTGAGCAATATTTTTTGGTTCATCAACACCGACTGCAATAAATTTGATTGCAGTTGCATTGTTTAAGTTATAAATATTGTCTTTATTTTGTATTTGATTAAACAAAACTGATAATTCAGGTAATTCTTCTACACAAGGCGAACACCAAGGCGCCCAAACATTAATGAGTAAAGGAACACCGTGTAATTGTTTAGTTGGATACACTGTACCATCAGGATAGCGTAGAGTTTGGTTTAATAAAGCAGCCAATGCGAGATTTTTTGTAGGGACAAAACGTGACTTTAGGGTTAGTCCTACAAAGATACTTGTTAATCCTAAGCCCAGTAATAATTTACGGCGATTCATGGCTTAAGTACGCTTATTATTAATAATAGCCTGTAATTGTGCACGGTTTGCCGCTTGTACAGTTTTTGAAAAAACATATTGAGAGACAGGCAAAATAGTCATTACGATGGGTACATCAGCGTCTTGAGCAACAATAGCAGGATAATACTGTTGATTTACTTTTTTTTCAGTGTGTTCAAGGGCGATATGGCTATTGAGTAAAGCTATTTCTAGGTGTTTAAAATCATCGGTAAATATATGAATATGTATTGGCGAATGTTGAGTCGCCGTACCATTCACCACAGCACCGACAACAAGCATTGCGGTATGCCCGTGAGAAACTGTTATCAAATTGTCTAATTTACTTAGCCAAGCACACGCTAATTGACGTAAACGGAGCAGTTCTGAATGGTATTCAGGTATAAATGTTATAAGGTAATCACGCAATGCGACTTCAATAATGTCATTGCTGGGCATTAGGGAATTATGTTCTGCCGTCTTGGTTTGTTTAGCAGCCTTGCGTTTAGCTTCATAGTAGCTTAATCCTTCTTCTGCAATGTGCTGCACGATTAGCTCTGTTAACGCTTGCTTTAAGTCGGTATTAACAGCAAATTCCATAGTGATACTTATATTATTGTGAGTAAATTGATAGATAATTGTATTATTTAAATTTATATATTCTTTGTCTCTAGCAAGATATTCAATAATAAAATATGA